>CALJMY010000098.1 GCA_937981905.1 uncultured Enterobacterales bacterium | reverse complement strand
TCACCTTGTATTACAGATGGTCTCGTAGGTGTAATTTCGATAAAATCTAATTGTGCAGCACCTACAAAAATATAACCTTGAGTAGCCACTGATTGTCGTAATGGACCTGTTGCAGAAACGAAAACAGTCGAGTTTTCAGTACTTTCAATAATTGAAGTAATAGTCCCTTTAAAGTTATCACTAGTATCAACTGTTATAAATGGTAGATCATCTTCTTCTACTGACCAAATGGTCGATGTCTCTCTAGTAATATCTAGTGTTGTTCCATCAGAAAGCACAGCTAATGCTTGCATTTCAAGTTGCTCACCGGCATCTAACAAGCGTGGTGCATCTTCATCACTAATAGGCAATAACGTTAAAGACACCCAAGTTGCAGCAGAACGAGACAATGTAATATTCGCTTCGAGTGCCTTACCTGAGATTTGTTCTACAACATTAACAGTAACCTGCTCATCAACAATACCGCTGAGCATTGTTACCTCCCCAGTATTACCGTTGATTGAAGCAACTAAATTATCATCAATAGTCCAAGTGCCAAAATTTTCTACAGTTATACGAGCAATAGAATCATCTGAAAATATACCGAATACTTGCAATGGCATTGTTGAACCACTAGATAGGTCTTTACATAAATCAGCATCCTGTGAACTTTCGTCATAAATAACATCTAATGTTTCGACATCTCGACAATAGAAATTATCAATAGGACTAATTAACATGCTCTCAAGTTCTGGTTCTAACACATCAAATGGTAATCTTGCCGATAATGTTTCTCCTGCTACATTAACAACCGAAGCTAACACATTTAAATCAACATCATCTGGTCTCTCTAAAATAGCTTTCGCAAAACCTTTATTATTCGTAGATGCATCATTTTCAATTGTTAAATATATATTAGGAAAAGAAGACCAATTAACTTCTTGGCTAATATCATTTTGAGTACTATCACTATAGGTACCAAGTGCTGTAAATCTTAAATTTTTGCCACTGGCTATATTACTAATAGCTATTCCAGATTCGTTTTCTGCAAAAATTTCAAAATTAGTCAGTAAAGCAGGTTCAATAATAAAGGTAATTGCTCTTTCGGTGATTCTTTGATTATTATAAGGGTCGATAAAGCTAGCGCTTACTTGAGCACTACCTGTTGTAAGCAGTAAGAATGAATTATTGATGAGAGTGTTTTGTTCTAATAACGTCGTAGAATCATCTGCCACAGACCAAGTAACTTGAGCTGTAATATCTCGAGATTTGTTATCAGAAAAGAAACCAGAAGCACTAACACGTTGACTCATCCCTTTAAATAAACCACCGCCTTCAACAAGCGATAACGTTAACGACTCTAATATCGCTGGCGTAATTGTTAGGTCAATTGAGTTTTCAAAATTTATACCATCAACAGTAGCTTTTGCTAATAACGTTAAATCACCTATCTGTGCATCATCACTATTAGCAATAACTAGTCCAGATACAGTGTTCACTGTCGCTAACGCTACATTAGAAACTTCCCAAGTAACAGTATTCAATAATTGACGTGTTTGATTAGTAAAAACAGATACTAGCTGAAACTGATGATTTAAACCTTGTGCCAAGGTAAATGGTGTTGTGCTTAAACTGCTATCTGACTGTGATTCAATTTCAACACTAGCCACAACAGGAGGAGAAACTGTTAATAACAAGGCATTACTTTGTATCGTATTACCCAAATTATTAACAATATTAGCACTAACATTAATAACACCTTCGGCATTGGTTGCTATTAAATTTATTTGCGTATCATTATCAAAACTAGCAATACCAGTTTCATTACTGAACCAATTTACACCATTAGTCAAATCAGCGAATGTACCATCGTCAAGTTCAGCGATTGCGGAATAACTTGACGTTAATCCTAAAGATACATCAGTATTTTCAGCTGTAATAGTTAATGCAATAATAGGAGGTTGGTTTACGGTAATACTAACTTGAGATTGATGAGTTTCACCTAACCTATCAGTTGTTGTAGCAGTAACAACGGCATTACCTTCAATCAAAGTATTAATAATGTAATTACCATTACTATCCCTTGAAATAATAACAACATCTGTATTATTAGATTCAATCGTCAAGTTATCAAACAACGCAATGCTTTCTATAGCACCAGTAGAATATGTTGCAACAATATCGAACTGTTCTTGTCGTTCAAGTGCGATAATAGGTGTTGTATCACTAAATTTATCATTAGTAGGAGACAACATTATGCTTTCAATAATACGAGGAGATACAACAAAATTTAAGGCTTGAGAAGTGATAATAATTCCATATCCATCATCAACTTGAGCTGTTACGCTAACCTCACCTTCATTTAAGGTAGTAACTTCACCACGATCATTAACTGCAACAACATTTTCAGTAGAAAAAACCCATTGGATATCCGAAGTAATCGTTTGAGTCGAATTATCAGTGAATAAAGCGGTTACAGGAATAGATGAATCACGACCAAGAGCGACATTCATCGACGATGGAATACTTGCAACAGTGATAGCAGCAGGAGTCACTTCTACTGTGATTTCTTGACGAATAGCAACACCAAATTCATCATCTTTAGACACTATGATTTGTGCAGAACCAACCGAGACAGCTTGAAATAACCCTTCATTTGTTATTGTTCCAATGCTGGGTTGCGTGCTTTGCCATGTAACACCTTCAGTTAATTCTATATCAGTACCATCACTAAAAAGACCATTAACATTAAAGTCAAAATTTAAGCCTTTATGAATAGATAATTCAGGTACTGAAATAACAACACTTTCAAGTAACGCATCTTGTATAAAAATATCTTTCGTTAACGAATTTCGTGAATTACTTGCTCTAATTGTTAATAAACCGGTCTGTAAAGCGGTTAAGTCTGTTTCAAAACTAGTCTCAACAGAGAACATACCGTTTTCAGAAGGAGCAACACTCCATACATATTCATTTAATTCGAAAGATTGATTTGTGTCATCTAAATAAACACCAAAATCTTGAACACCAGTATCAGAATCGAAGACCGCTAAAGATAATGTTTCACCTTTTCTAATAGCTGTAACACCATTTACTTCGGTTGTATTAGAAGAAGTCACTGCAATTTGGAAAGTTCCAATAACAGAGTTTTCTTCACCACCACCGCCACCACCACCACAACCACTAAGGATTAAGGTAATAGCAGCTAGCGCCAAATAGGTAAAGTGTCTAAATTTAGTGTTCAATGAGTTATTCATAATCAATCTTAAAGGTCCAGACATAAAAATTATGCCAAATAGCGTTAATTAGTATGTTTCAAATTCAATATTATATTTTAGCTTTTCAGCATTTTTTGGCATTTCACTAATCATTTGTTGATAGCTATTGCCAATGTGATACGACAAATAAACAGTTGTATCAGGAAGATAACGACTCACTGTAATTACTGTATCTTTCTCTTCCCATTTATATTGCAATGCCCCATTATTTAGATCACCTTGACGATCAATTGGTTGGCCATATTTTTTAGAAATCATGTTAATAACTTCCAATACATAATTAGGATCATTAAACGAGGGAAAACGATATTCTAAAGATCCAACGTTGCCAGTTTGCAAGCTATAACCTACAAATAAACGATCCGTGTTTGGTAATAATTGTGAAGATTCATAAGCGTCAAACCAAAAACCATCAGCTTCGCGTAATGCTAAACCTTTATTGTTTTTAATTCTTTCTCTTAACGCAGGACGAGTAGATGCAGACAACACTGCACCATACAATACTAATGATGTGTCAAATGATGTAATTTGCTGCTGCAAAAATGGCAAACGTTGTTGAGAAGGTAAATAACCTTGATCAGCTGCTTTACTATGCCAAAAAAGAGCTTCTTGAAGATCTAAAGTAGTTCCTTTACCTTGTTCAAATAGCAACGCTAAATTATATTGTGCATCAATAACACCTTCATTAGCTGCTTGTGTATACCATTTAAATGCAAGCGCATCAGATTGCTCACCCGCTTGCCCCAATAAATACAACCACGCTAAATTATTTTGTGCAGGTCCATAATTTTGTTCAGCAGCTAATGTATACCACTTAGCTGCTTGCTTAAAATTAAATAATTCTGAACGTGTTTGCTTATAAACTGCCATTAAATCTGATGACAATGGCACTTTATCTTGTTGGTATAAAAGTCCAAAACTAAACTGTGCACCAGCATGATTTTGTTGAGCAGCAGATAATAACCAACGAATACCTTGATCATAATTTTGTTCAATTTTCTGCCCAGCTATATACATCTGACCTAATTCATATTGGGCATTAATATTCCCGTGATTAGCACTACGTTGTAACCAAATAGCACCTTGTTTAAAATCAAGCGGTAATCCCAGGCCATTCAAATACATGAGAGCTAAGTAATATTCAGCATTAGGCTCTTTTTCTTTAGCTAGTGGATACAACTCTAATAATGCTTGCCCATAAAGTTTTTCGCTATAAGCCTCTAGACCTTTATCAAAATCACCATCAGATCCTAAGGCATAAATTGGGTCTAAAATTTCAAAGTTTGGTAACACTTCAACAAAACTATCTTGCGTAGATTTTACTTGAAGCGTTTCATTATTTATAACTTGATCAGATGAAGAATCACTTCCCCATAAGGTTACACAACCACTAAGACCAACGCTCATAAATGATGCAAAAATAATTGATGTTATAATATTTTTTTTCATAATTATTTACTGTAATTATCCATCTTAAACCGAGTCACTATGGCGAGACATACCAATAGATAACTTCCATTGAATGTCTTGAATAACATGGTCACATTGCTGAAGAAACGCCAAGAAAATTTGACTATTGCTCATATGGTGGGCAGCGGCAACACTAATTCCATCTTGCTTAATTTTTCGTGCTTCAGACAATCTCTGCATTAACAAACGGTAGTCTTTAGTATCAGCTTGCAACTGTTCATGTTGATTAATATCTTCAATTAATTTTTGAATACGTTGCTCACGAGATTCTTGTTTTGACAATAAAACACGTTTTTTATGGTCAACCCAACGTGCACGAGCACTGATTAGGAAAATAACGACACAAAGTAAAATCCACTTAAACTGCCATAACGTCAACATGGCACTAAATACAGACTCTTTAAGTGCCAAATAAGGATTGAAATAACGCTTCGCCGCTTCGTGAGACTCTAATGAATCCCATGAACCTTGCGTCTTGTCACGCCATTGGCTCAACAATGGATAGTCTTTTTGAAAGTCTGTTGTAAATAATGTATTGAGTAATGTTTCAACCAACAAATCAGACGCATCAACCCTTGTAACAATCAATGAATCAGTCGTAATCATCGACAACCAATCTTTAGGTTGTGGACCAGCAATAGACGGGTAAGTCCCGCTGCTCATAATGTCACTATTAATAAACACAGATGTTGCAGCAACGCCTTCATAAGCATCAAGACCTAACAGTTTAAAGTTACCGCTAGACAACAATTGACGAACATAAGGGTCTTTCACACTTGTTGTAATAATAGCGCCGTCTAGATCACGACCTTCTAACAAACTTAAATGCGAAACTTCAGTACTACGTAATGTCTTAGGTTCTATGTGATAGAAATTAAGCAGAGTAGTTGCATTACGTCTATGGTCACTTTTAAAGTTACCTAACGAAATTCTATGCCCTGCAAGGTCGTCCATTGAATCAATGTTGCTATCAACATTCACAATCACTTGCACAAAGTTTTTAGCGATAGGGGCAATAACCGTTAAGTTAGTCATATCACTAACTGCTGGCGATAAAATAGCAACTTCAGCTTGACCAGATTGTAAAACGCCGCGATTAAATACAGACCCTTTACTAAGTACTAATTCAACTTTGAAATCACTGTTGTTTTCTATCGCTAGTTTTAACTCTTTACCCACATCATGTAAGTAACTGCCACGTTCGCCAGTTGCTATACGCATAATGTTGCTGCTGTTGCCTTGTGAATAGCCGATATAAATGACACC
>CALJMY010000097.1 GCA_937981905.1 uncultured Enterobacterales bacterium | reverse complement strand
TTTTACCACGATAACCAGCCGTTGCTGCACAATGAAGACCTGCGGCGCCTGCGCCAATAATTACTACATCAAAATTATTCATTTTTTTACCTTGCCACTTATTCAACAGCGTTAACGAAAAAGGATGCCATTAGGCATCCTTTTTTAATATTATGTATTGTAACTGCCTAATGGCGTTGAAGCTACTCTACTGTAGCGCCAGCTTCCATGATGCTGCCGCCGCCGTCTGCTGCTAATGCTACAAAATCTTTATCAAACATGTACATTGCTGCACCGTCGTCGCCAATTAGTTCTAATTTATCTAAAACGCCTTTAAATAGCTTTTCTTCTTCATGTTGTTCTGCAACATACCACTGTAAGAAGTTGAATGTTGAATAATCATGGTCAGTAAACGCTGCATGAGCAAGTTCGTTAATTGCTTTAGTAATTAAACATTCATGCTCTAAGATTTGAGTGAAGATATCATGCATAGATTCAAAGTTATGTGGTGGAGCATCAATAGCACCAACAATTGGTAATCCGCCAGTTTCTGAAACGTAAGTAAATAAACGTTTCATATGTTCCATTTCTTCGTTTGCGTGCTTACGTAAAAATACGGCAGCGCCATCGAAACTTTTATCTTCACACCAAGCACTCATTTGTAGATATAAGTTTGATGAATAAAACTCAAGATTAATTTGTTCGTTGAGTTTGTCGATCATTGATTGTGCTAGCATGTGAGCCCCTGTGTTTTTCGATAAAAAGTTTGTCGATAAATATTGATAAGAATAATGGCGTAAAATTGATGGGTGGTCAATGTTTTGTCGATGCTTTTGAGTGATTATATCGATCTTTTTACTATTTAATGAGCGAGTGATAACACTTGTCATTAACGTTATGATTTAACAGGGCTAAATTGCTATCAAGTGGGAATAAATCGCATTTTTATTTCGGTTTTTATGCCTTTTTATAAGGCTGAGGAAGACTCATTTAACCCCCTTTTTTTAAGGTAAATGAGCCTCTAAAGTAATAAGAATTGATGACGCTTTATTTCTGATGCCAATCAAAACCACTTGGACTTTGGAACGCACGTAAATTAAATTCGGGTAAAACAGCATAAATATGATCAAACAAATCGGCTTGAATAGATTCATAAGCTGCCCAACGAATGTCGGTACAAAATAGGTAAAGTTCGATAGGCAAACCATTTTCGTCAGCGGGGAGTTGACGAACTATTAATGTCATTTCTTGACTTACCTTGGGATGATTCTGTAAGAAATATTCTAGATAAGCACGGAAAGTTCCAACGTTTGTTAGCTTTCGACCATTGGCGTTAATTGTTAAATCACTCTTTGACGTTTGGTTTTGCTCGTTAATTTCGTTTTGTTTGCTGGTTAGGTAATCTGAAATTGAATCAATTTTCATAAGATGTTCAATCAACGATTGATCCATAAAGCCAATAGAGTTGACGTCTAATCTAATTGAGCGCTTGATGCGTCTGCCGCCCGCTTGTTCCATACCACGCCAGTTTTTAAACGAATCGCTTATTAATGCATAGGTTGGGATCATGGTGATGGTTTTGTCCCAGTTTTGCACTTGTACTGTCGTTAGTGCGACTTCTAATACTTCACCATCGGCGCCATATTTTGGCATTTCAATCCAATCACCTCTACTAACCATTTGATTAGCGGCTAATTGCACGCCTGCTACAAAGCCTAATATTGTATCTTTAAATACTAATAATAGAACGGCGGTCATTGCCCCTAAACCACTGAGGAAATAAAGTGGTGATTTTCCTAACAAGGTTGAGATTGATATAACAGCAACAATGATAAAAACAAAAAGCTTTACTAATTGATTGATACTTTTGATCGGTAATTTTTTATTGAGACCACGTGAACGTGCAATATCGAGCATGACATCGAGTAATGCAAAAATAAATGAAGCCATTTTCATTAATATCGCAAGATCACAAACGGTTGTAACTATACTGCTTAAAACAGGATAAGGACTTAATGCGACAGGACTAAATGATGAAATAATTAATAGAGGAATAACAGCTGCTATTTTTGCAAGTGCTTGATGTTTTTCTAATAACTCTAAAGATCTAGGAGCAGTTTTTCCTAATAGTCTATGAAGTAAACTAATGAGAATGCGTCGATCTATTTTGTCGACAATAAAACTAAATACCAACATGATTGTGACAAGAATAACACTGTCGAGCCAAAGGTATTGTGTGATGGGCTGATATTGCGAAATCAGTTGAGTTAAATAATCAGTCATTCATCCTACTCCAAACGTTAACGTGTTGAGTAGGATAGATTAATTCTGCAACTATTGCTATTTGTTCACTAGCTTTGAACTAAAATTAGTTTAACAGCGCTTGTGAAACTAGCTCGCTTAATTGAGTCATTGATTCATCATCTACGGAATGTCGATTTTGATGTTCTAATAACTCATAGCTGACATTTAATGCCGCAATTAATGCAACGTTTAGTAAGCTAGCTGTTGGCTTTTTACGTTGCACTTTAAGCATTTGCTCGTTTAACAATTTCGCTGATTCTAATAACGCTGCAGACCTACCAGGGGGGCAGGCAACAGATAACGTTTTATCAAGCAGTGTGATTGTTAACTCTTGGTTCATTACGCTTCTTGCTGCTCTATGCGACCAACCATCGTGTTAATTTTTTCAAGAGTAGCAACGTTGTTTTCTTCGTACTCTAGTGCTTCCATTTGTAAAATTTCGTTATCATCTTCAAGTTGTTTTACTTGAGCTGTTAACGTTTCATTTTCGCCTGCAAGACGTGATATTTCTTGAGTATGAGCAGCGTTTTTTGCAATTAATTGTTCAATAAGTTGCGCTAATTTTGGTAAAGCTGAATCTGACATGAGAATGTTCCGTAAATATAAAAAGAAGACAATAAGCGTATGCGGCTTAATATAAACAATATAAGGTACAAAAAGCCAGTAAACACGGGGATTAATGTCATTTTTTATGCATTTATTTTTTTAAACAGTCGTTGAAGTCCTAATTCTATGTCGGATGCTGACATTCCGGCGAAACCAAGGCGAATAAAGCGATCACTGCTTTTAGTTTTATCGACTAAGAATTGCGACTCTTGTTGGATAAAAATATCATTATTTAAAGCACGCTCTGCTAGCTGTTGCGCACTACTATTTATTTCTACCCACATTGCCATACCACCGTCTGGAATCGTGAATGATTTAACTATTTTTTGTTGTTTATAATAGTTTAATTGCTGTGCCATAAAGTCTCGACGTTGTTGATATATTTTCGTTGTTTTTCGTAAATACCGTTCAAAATCACCAGATTTCATCCAGCGCGAAATTGCATCTTGCATTGGGACACTAACTTTATGATTAATTATCGTTTTATAGTTAACTACGGCATTACATAAAGTGCTGTCTAATGCCATGAAACCGATACGAGCTCCGGGAAACATAACTTTAGAAAATGTTGATAAATAAATGACTAAACCATTAGGATCATCACTTGCCATGGGTGCAAGTGGTTGGCATTTATAATGATATTCGTGATCATAATCGTCTTCAATAATCGCAATTTTATAATGACTAGCAATACGGTAAATAGCATGACGTCTATTAACGGGTAAAGTCACTGTTGTTGGGTATTGATGCAGCGGTGTTAAGTAAATTAATGTGATGGGTTTGTTTATTGTTAATTGCTTTTTTATAGCCGTTTCAAGCGCGAGTGGGATCATGCCGTGCTCATCTTGTTCAATTGAAACCATAGCAGCACCTGAACTAGTAAAGCTTCGCCACGCCGGGGAATAGCCCATAGCTTCAGTTGCTACACTGGAATGAGGCGACAGTAATATTTGCGATAAAATGTATAGTGCTTCTTGTGAGCCATTAGTTATTACAATTTCTCGATTTTTAATTGCTCGAATACGTCGTAAATATTCATTAACTTGTTCAATCAAGGGTGAAAAGCCTGCAGTGTTACCGTAATTTAATTCATTAATATTAGGTCGGTTAAACGCGTCATTTATATAGCTTTTGAATTCATTAAACGGAAATAAATTAATGTCAGGTGTTCCGCCTGCGAAATTAAATCGATAGTTAGACGCTGTTTGGATCGGGACTGGATCTGTATTTTTAGTGAAGCGCCACGGAAAGTCAGTTGGCGAGTTTGTGTTAATTGGCGTAGTAAGTTGTGAGCTATTAACAGGTAAATCATTGGCAACAAAATAGCCTTGTCGTTCTTTGCTTATAATCCAACCTTGTGCAATAAGCTCGTTAAATGCAGCCATGATAGTGTGGCGATTCGTATTTAATTGGTTCGCGAGTTGTCTGGCTGAAGGTAATTGCTCTAGCGTTTTCACCTGCCCCTGTTTAATGGCATCACGAATAGCTTGGCTGATGGCTAAGTATTTTTTGGTTTTGCGATGTTCTAAATTTTCAATGGTCAGGTTAAGTGTTTTCACTGGTCTAGCACTAACTTTATTTCTGGTTGTTTATAATATACCAGTGTTGTTGATAATAAGGATATTGTTTATACGGCTTAGGAAAGCAGTGATGAAAATACCAAGTGAGATTACATTAACGAATGATGCAGTAACGTTAGTGCCAATGACGATTGATTATGTACAAGAGTTTTATGATGCAGGTCAAGATGACGCTGTATGGCGCTGGGCTCCGCCTCATCAATGTCAATCAATAGAGACAGCGCGGCAATGGGTGGAGCAAGGGTTAAGTGAAGTAGCAAAAGGTCATCAAGTGATGTTTGGTATTATTGACAATGCCAGTGGCCGTTTTGTTGGTAGTACTCGTTATTGCAGTATTGATATTGTTAATAGTGGTATTGAAATTGGTTTTACCTTTATTCATCCTGAGTTTCAGCGAAGTCATATTAACAGTAACGCGAAGTTATTGTTGCTGACACATGCTTTTGAGGAATTAGGAGCGATTAGAGTGCAATTACGAACTCATGAACAGAATCAAAAATCGCGTAATGCAATTTCCCGCTTAGGAACAACATTTGAAGGAATATTAAGAAATCACCGATTGTTAAGCACAGGAGAATATCGTAATACTGCATTATTTAGTTTATTGAGCGATGAATGGCTTCAAGCAAAAACTCAATTAATAAATAGAATTATTGATGGCGCTAGTGAGGTTGCTGTAAAAAAGTTAACAATAGATGATGGCGTTATAGATTTAATGCGTGAGTTTCCATTGGCACAAATAATTATTTCTAATTGTGATGCTTTATCTGATCAAATTATTTATTTACCATTAAGATTTGACGCAATACATGGAACACTAACTGGTCACCTGTCAGTTAGTAATAAATTACTGCCGTTATTAACTCATGAGGCCAAAGTTACTGTCATTTTTCAAGGCGACGATGCATATATTTCTCCCTTGCAGCATGAAAAAATACGTGTACCTACGTGGATTTATCGTCGAGTTCACATCAGTGGTAGTTGTAAGTTATTACTACCAGAATACAACAAGCAAGAACTCGATCTGCAAGTTCAAGAATACGAAAATGGACAATGGCTGATCGATGAACAACCGGCAGTGATGATAAATAATATGCTACAAAATATTCGTTGTTTTGAAATAACTATTAAGAAACTCGATAAGCATTTTAAGATGGAAGATAATAAGCCCATTAAGGTACGTGAATCTATTGCAGAGAGATTAATGGCTAATGGTCAATTATCTTTGGCTGCTGCACATTTAGGCAGTGATAAATTGTTTATAAAATGACAATTGTTGTTTGATTTTATGCCATAATCTTGTTCACATGCTGCATTACAGGACGTAACCTTTGAATAATAACGATATTGATTCGCTCAAACAGGAGCTGAGTCAATTAAAAACTCAATTCACCGAGCGCATTAACAACCTTGAGCATAGACTTACTGAATTAGGTGAACCAATCGATGCTTCAGCTGATATAGTGATTATTAACCCTATGCTAACGCCTGATTCTGTTATGCAAGAACCGGCTCTTACAACACCGCCTAAAACTATGGTGGAAAAACCTTTAGTAGAAAAATCTGCTGTACCTAAAAAATATAAAGGTCCTTCCTATTTTGAAGTGATGTTTTATAAAGTCATGACGATGATTTTTGATTGGTTCAAACCAGCCACTAAGATTTACCAGTCGTATAAAGACCGAGATATGTTAGGTATTTTCATTCTAACTATCATGGGTATAGGATTAACGTTAGCGGGCTTTGGTTATTTGATGCAATTGTTAATTGATCAAATTGGTGCGGGTGCGAAATCGTTATTAATGTTTGGCGTTGCTTTGTCTGTAATGACCTTAGGTATCTTTATAAAAAGGAAAACGGCATTCCAAGAATTCGCCACAGCTATTGTTGCGCTAGGTTTGTTGCTGTTATATAGCACCGTTTACTTTGCTGGTAGTGTTTATCATGTGATTCCATATATAGCAGTTGTTGTATTGTATTTGGGTATTGCGTTGTTATCTCATGTTGTTGCTTTGTGGTTAAACACTAAAATAGTGGCTGCATTAGGTATTGTCGGTATTGCACTAATGCCAATATTATCCAATATCATCGTGGAGCAACCGAGTTACTATCTCTTTTCACTGGCCTTTGTCGCTATCAGTAGTTTGATTCTGGCGTACCGCTATGTAGGTTTGTGGTTAGCAAATTTAAGTTTAGCTTTGGTGTTGATGTCATTAGAGTGGGTGATAAATATGGACGGTTCACATCTGTCTGTAATTTTTATTGATTTGTTTTATCTAATCTTTTTTAGTTATGTATGTGTCAGTTTCATTAAACGACCAGACGCCCATAAGCAATCTCTTATTTTTCTAGCCACATTAATTGGCGCTAACTTATTATTCTTATTTCAAGTCGCATCGCTGTTAACTGATTCCATAAGCACTGCCTTTATTATTAATACGCTGGTAGCTGTTGGTGTAAGTTACTTATTCTTTAAGTTAAAACATCCGCTAACGCACTTTACAGTTTTAGTCACTGCAATATGGACGCTGTTAGCAGCGATTAGTTTAATTAGTCAAACGTATTGGAACATTGCGTGGGCGATTGAAGGCTTGTTTTTAATGTATTTAGGACGACGTTATTTCTTACCTGTGGTTATTAATCAAGGGCAAGCATTAACAGGTATTTCTGTGTTATATGGTGCTATCGCGTTAATGCCGTATTTTCCTATACCTGCATTACTTACACTTGATGGCTGGATGTTATCAATTAGTTTGGTGTTAGTAATTGGTATTTGGTTACGTTTAATTAACAACAGCGATCAATTTACTACATTAACAATTCAAAAAATTAAACCATTTTTAATCCTTCTCGAATGCGTTTGGTTAACGGTTTTAATTCTAGCATTTACCGATTATTGGTTAGGCACATGGACTGCACCATTGGTGATATTAGGGCAGTTAGCTCTGTTGTTACGGGCTAAATCATGTCGTGAAACGAGCGTAGAAGTGTTTGCTGCCTTACTAATTTTTGTACCAGTGCTATATGTGATTTATATCGGCGAAATGACGGATAATTATCATTTTTCAGCGTTACCAGTAGCGGCTAAATTCGCTGTTCTTTCTATTTTTGCTCAGCTTTGGTTGTTTGCTGAATATTATCGTCGTTATCAACCTAATAGCTCTATGGTGAAAGTTTCAGAATGGGCAAGAATAGCCTTTTATTTAATTATTCCGATATGTTGGGTAGGTTCTGCGATACGTAATTTAGACGAATATTTCCTATTAATTATGTGGTTAGCACCTGCTATTGCTGTGTTTTTTGCCGTAAAAATTAAGCATAAATTGATTATATGGCAAGCTAAAATATTAATCGGTTTAGCGAGTACATGTTTAATTTTAGGTGTGGGTTTTATAGCAGTATTACCAGGCGAAATAGCTTTGGTTTTATTTTTGGCAGCTTACCGCGCAGCGTTTTCATTAAATAAACGTAGTGAAAACGATCTCTATCAATTTGTGTGCACATGGGGAATTCTTACCATGGGGTTTGCGGTGCCGATTTGGATTGCTAGTTTGAATTATAATGAGGCGTACTCTGCAATTTTTGCAGCGTTATATTGGAGTATTCTATTTAACTTTGTGACTCAATGGACGCATGCAAAGCGTATCACTATGGCTATTCATTTAGTGAGTGCTTGTTTAATTATGGGGTCATGGTTCTTATTAGACGAAAGTGCGCTCTATGCCTTAGTTCCATTAGCTTATATTGTGGCGGCGTGTTACAAAAAAGAAGAACGCTTTGAGCAATCAATGGTGGGTGAATCATTGTCTAAAAACAGTGATTTAAGTATACATGTATTGGGAATTGTTACGTATGTTGTGTTGTTGACTACGCTACCTGCTTATCGTTTAGATTTATTAATTGCCCCATTATTAGCTGTGCATGGCGCGCTCATTTTGTTTATGAAAGATCGCCGATTAACCACTGTGAAGTTTAGTTTTGGTTTGATACTTTTAGGTATTGCGAAACTTGCCTTAATTGATGCAGCTAATGTGTTGTTATGGCAGAAAGTTATCTTGTTTATGGGGATCGGAATATTTATTTTAGGTGCGTCATTCTGGTATCAAAAACTAGTCAAGCAAACCAATGATATTGAACAATCTGATGATGAAATAATTGAGCTAGATAGCAAAGAAATACAAGACTAATTAACCCATTTAAATAATGAAATTAATGCGCTGCTAAACCTTTAGATTCAGGCCATAGCAGCGCAATTTATAAGAGAAGTAATTGCTTCTATTTGAATTTAATAACCTACATTTATTGGCTTGCTTGTCTATCAATAAGATCGCCAGATTCAATTAATGCAGAAAGACTTTGCGGCTTACCAAAGTAGTAACCTTGGTAATATTGGCAATGTAAATCAGCTAAAAATTGATATTGGCTCTCGTTTTCAACACCTTCAGCAATGACATCAATGTTTAACGCACGAGTCATTGTTAAAATAGCTTCAACGATAGAAGCATCATCTTTATTTTCATGTAATTCTTGAATAAATGACTTATCAATCTTTACTGTATCAATGGGTAATTTCTTTAAATAAGTTAATGATGAATACCCTGTGCCAAAATCATCTAATGAACAGTGAACATTTAAATCGCGTAAATCATTCATTTTTTTAATTACATCATCAATATCACTAATCGTTACTTCTTCAGTTATTTCAAGTACTAACTTCATATTAGATAATGAATAGTTTTCGAGTATCGATTGAATTTGTTTTACAAAATCGCTCTGTAAAAAATGACTAGGACTAATATTGATTGCTATTTTTAGCTTGTCATCGGGATAAAAACTACTCGCTAATTCTGTACATTGTTGACATACCAAATGAAGAATATAACGGCCTAATTTATCGATAATGCCTATTTCTTGTGACAGAGCAATAAAATGCTCTGGATTGACCATGCCATGTACAGGGTGGTTCCAACGTAATAACGCCTCCATCCCAATAAGCTTTCCGTGTGAATTGACTTGTGGTTGATATTGTAAAAATAATTCTTTGTTAGCTAAGGCATCATGTAATTCTTTTGATTGCTCTAAACGAACTTGTGCTTTGTGCTGCATTTCAGGTTGGAAAAATGAGAAAGAACCAGTCCCTTTTTCTTTAGCGTTATAAAGTGCTATGTCTGCTTGGCGTAAGATATCTTCAGACGAATTCTTAGCTGCATAATTAAAAACGGTAATACCGATGCTAGCTGATAAATTAAATTGATGTTTTTCAACCTGTAATTTCGCAGATATTAATTCAATTAGATTTGTTGCGTTGTTGTATGTTTTAAGTTCGGTAGACTGTTTGTCGCCATGATTCATTGGCATCACTAAGAAAAACTCGTCGCCGCCTAAACGGCCCAAGAGATCATCACAACGATGATTAAACGCTAATCTATTAGCAATCGTTTTAATTACTTTATCACCAATGGCGTGGCCTAAAGAATCATTAACAGCTTTAAATTGATCTAAATCGATTATAAACATGACTGAATGATTTGAGCTATTAATACCGCGTAACCGTTCATGCTCTAAATATTCAAGTAATGCGTAACGATTAGGTAATTCAGTGAGAGGGTCTTGTAGCATTTGTTGATCTAGTTTGCTTTGTGCTTTTTCACGCTCGATTATTTCTTGTCGCAATTGTTGGTTAGCTGTTTTTAATTCAGCAGTTCGCTCATCAACAAGTTGTCCTAGTTTATTATTGAGTTTATTGATATTTTTCTTGGCTAATGACAGCTCAAATATAACGGGTAGCCATCGATGAAATCCAATAGCTAATAACAACAGCCCTATTAAAGAGCCTATGCCTTTTTCAATGATAGCTTCAAGAGGTGTGTTACCAATAATTATATATTGATTTAAAATCGGGAAGTTATCAGTAATATCTAATAAAAAACCAAAGAGTAATAATGTAAAGCCTGCAAGTAAAAATCTTGTCCCAGGTTGAGATTCAACTTTGTGTCTGACAATTGAAGAATATAATGTCCATAAAACAGCAGAGGCTGTTACGGCAACGAAAATTTCTAGTAACAACACATTCATAAAAAATTACCTAAGAGAAGAGCCCTATTCTAACGTCATTTGTTGTAAATGATAATACTCATGAGTCACTTGGGGTAGATAAAATGTTGAGTTGTTTAATAAAATCAATTAGATTTGTTTCAAATATAAACATAATACGACAATTATCAGGAATTGAATATGAGCATAGAGTTAGCAATTGAAGCCGCATTTAATAATCATATTACGGGGTTATACGATAGATTATCACAAGCTATTTTAAGTGCAGATGGTGATGAGGCCGAAATGGCAGCTGCCGAAGATCGTTTTGCTAGTGGTCTAGCGCACGAAACTGCAGTCAAAGAAAGAGCGAAAAGAGTGGCGGGTATTAGTTAATTAACTAGTCCGTTATTATTGCTATTAAAAAAGGCGTTATCAGAAAACTGATAACGCCTTTTTAGTCTTTAATTAATCTTGTTTAAACAAGATTTAACTAAACGATTTTTTTCATGTCAGACATGTGGCCACGTAATACGTTACCAATAGTTTCAACTGGGTGAGAACGTAGAACATTGTTAATTTCGATTAACTGTTTGTTATCAACACCGTTGTCAGTTGAGTCTAGACCTTTACCGATTACATCAGTATCAATCTTAGTCATGAATTCACGTAACATTGGAACACATGCGTGGTTGTATAGGTAACAACCGTATTCAGCAGTATCAGAGATAGTTGCGTTCATTTCGTAAAGTTTTTTACGAGCAATTGTGTTAGCAATTAATGGAGTTTCATGAAGTGACTCGTAGTAAGCAGACTCATCTTTGATACCAGCAGCAACCATAGTTTCAAATGCTAGTTCAACACCAGCGCGAACCATAGCAACCATTAAGATACCGTTGTCGAAGAATTCTTGCTCGCTAATTTCAACATCGCCTGCTGGTTGCTTTTCAAAAGCAGTTTCAGCAGTTTCTGCGCGCCAGCCTAGAAGGTTTTTGTCATCGTTAGCCCAATCTTCCATCATACCTGATGAGAATGCGCCGCCCATGATGTCATCCATATGCTTGTTGTATAATGGACGCATGATTTGCTTAAGCTCTTCAGATAACTCAAACGCTTTAACTTTAGCAGGGTTAGACAAACGATCTAACATGTTTGTTACGCCGCCGTACTTAAGTGCTTCAGTGATAGTTTCCCAACCGTATTGAAGAAGTTTAGATGCGTAACCAGCATCAATACCTTTCTCAACCATTTTCTCGAAACATAAGATAGAACCAGTTTGCAACATACCACAAAGGATAGTTTGCTCACCCATAAGGTCTGATTTAACTTCTGCAATGAAAGAAGACATTAATACACCAGCGCGATGACCACCAGTACCAGCAGCATAAGCTTTAGCTAGTGCAAGACCTTGACCTTGTGGATCGTTATCTTCGTGAACAGCGATAAGTGTTGGAACACCGAAACCACGTTTGTATTCTTCACGTACTTCAGAACCAGGACATTTAGGAGCAACCATGATTACTGTTAAATCTTCACGAATTTGCATACCTTCTTCAACAACGTTGAAACCATGTGAATAAGTAAGACATGCGCCTTGCTTCATCATTGGCATAACTGCTTCAACAACAGCTGAATGCTGCTTATCAGGAGTTAAGTTAAGTACAACGTCTGCATCAGGGATAAGTTCTTCGTATGTACCAACAGTGAAACCGTTTTCAGTAGCATTTTTCCAAGATTGACGTTTTTGAGCGATAGCTTCTGCACGTAATGTGTAAGAAATATCTAAACCGCTGTCACGAAGGTTTAAACCTTGGTTAAGACCTTGAGCGCCACAACCAACGATAACCATTTTTTTACCAACAAGCGCTTGTACGCCGTCGCTAAATTCGCTGATGTCCATGAAATCACACTTAGCAAGTTGTGCTAATTGATCACGTAGTGATAATGTATTGAAGTAATTCTGAGCCATGATTGGTTCCTAATATAGTTGTTTAGTTCGCCACTGAATGTGGCAATACAAGCATGTTATCGTAAGTGTATTCTTGCGTAAAATGATATAAATGGATTATAGTGTTGCAATTAATGCAACGTGAAATGAAGGTTCAAGCTATTTATGGATAACAAACATCTTAAAATGTTTTTAGCACTCGCCGATACGCTACATTTCGCACAGGCTAGTGAACTTTGTCATGTCAGCCCTTCTACATTAAGTCGTAATATTCAGCAATTAGAACAACAGCTTAGTGTTAGTTTGTTTGAACGAGATAATCGCACGGTCACATTAACCCGTGAAGGCGAGTTGTTTGTGCAATATGCTAAATCGTCATTAGCGCAGTGGGACGTTTTTAAGCATTCATTAGAAAACGATGGTGATGACTTATTAGGTGAAATCAGCATTTATTGTTCAGTGACCGCCAGTCATAGTTTTTTGCATGAAATTTTAGCGCGTTATCGTCAACAATTTCCCAAAGTTGAAATCAAATTACACACTGGTGATGTGGTTCAATCGCTGCCACGTGTTTTAAATGAGCAAGAAGACATGGCTATTGCTGCTAGACCAGATGTGCTACCTGCTAATTTAGCATTTCAAACGATTGGTGTAACATCATTGGTGTTTATTGCACCAACCGAGCGTTGTGAAGTGCAAGCACAAGTTGATAGCGGACAATTTCAATGGAACGATTTACCCTTAATTGTGCCAGAACAAGGTATCACCCGAAAACGATTAGATAAATGGTTTAAACAAAAATCTATAAAACCTAACATCTACTCTGAAGTAGCAGGTAATGAAGCCATCGTAAGTATGGTGAGTCTAGGGTTTGGTGTGGGCGTGGTGCCTAAAATTGTTCTAGATAACAGTCCACTAAAAGATTCTGTTCGTATAATGAACGTAACACCAGCATTAGCACCGTTTGAAGTAGTCATTTGTTGTTTGAAGAAAAGACTAAAAAATCCATTACTGCATTCATTGTGGCAAGTCTCTAAAGAAGAGATTGATAATTAATGAATTTAGGTTAGTTTAATAAATATTACTGTTTACGCTTAAACATAAAAAAGGTCTAACGATGAAGAAACATAAAAATGAAGATAAATTATTAAAACTGGCAATGACACTGGGTCAAGCCTACGCCACTAAGCGCGGTTACGGTGGGTTAGACAAAGCAGAATCAAACAAAGATAAAGTCGAAGCTATTTATCGTTTATTAGTGAACGACAAACTGATTAGTCCATTACCTGCAGACAAAGAAGATGGCCCAAGTTTAAAGCATCGTCTTGTTTTATGGATTATAGCTCAACTACCTGAAACACATGAATTATTACAATAGCTATATGATTGCTATAAACATCACATAATATTGTTAAACGGTCGCTCTGGCCGTTTATTTTCATGCATTATCAGTATTCAATCACTTTATATTTCCCTACAACAGATAACATATTAAGTAACATTTACCGTCTTTGTTTAAGAAATTCATTCTGTTATATTTTTAATATTGTAACTATGAAGACTTAATTATGAAAAAATCACTTATATCGATGATTATTGTGTCAGTAATGGCTGGTTGTACATTACCAGCTACTGATAACGCTGTTAATGAGCAAATTAATGCTAAAGAATTGAAATCATTAGATAGAACAGCTATCAATTTGTTAATAGAAAAACATACGTTAGCATTTTTACAACAACAACCAGCACTGACGACATCGCTTAATTTAAGTAATGATTATATTCCTAATTTTAATCAAAAATTACCAGATTATTCTCCGCAAGGAATGAAAAAACTCCAAGCAACAATGAAACAAGCTGCTGTTGAGCTCGATGCTGTCGAGTTGTCTGGGTTGTCGACAGATAGCAAGTTACACTTGCAAGTGAATCAAGTTATTGACCGTTATTATGCTGGATCAGACACATTTGATGCTGGTTATATTGATACTTGGGCCGGACATTTACCTTATATTGTAAATCAAATAGCAGGGCCACTTATTGATATCCCTGCTATTTTAGAAAATCAGCAAAAGATTACGAATATGGCAGAGGCTAACGATTATTTAAAACGTCTTGAAGCGCTTGCTGTATTAGTAAAGCAAGTACGTGAAAAAGTAGTTTATGATGCAAAACAAGGTGTCGTACTACCTAAAAATTTATTCCCGAATACGCTTAAATTCTTAAATAATTTTGTTAAACCATTGCCTGCTGAACATTCATTAGTTACTAGTTTTTCAATGAAACTAAAGCAAGCAAATATTAATGATAAGCATGTAGTTGATGCGTTAAAAATACGTGCTAACCATATTATGGAAAAAGCAGTTTATCCTGCTTATCAAGACGTTACTAAATTAATGACTCAACTACGTGAAACCGCACCAGCCGGTGATGGTATTTGGGCTCAACCTAATGGTGAAGAGTTTTATGATCACTCGATTCAATATCTAGGCGATTCGACATTAACTGCGCAAGATATTCATAATATTGGTTTAAGTGAAGTAAAACGAATCAGCGAACAAATGAATGCTTTGTTAGTTTCTCAAGGAAAAACAACAGGTAGTGTTGGCGAACGTATGGTTGCATTGGCTGACGATCCTGCACAATTATTTGAAGATTCAGATAAAGGTCGTGAAGAACTGTTAACGTTTTTAAACGAAGAAATAGTCACTGTGATGGCTAAAGCACCTCAAGTTTTTGCAACAATGCCAACCATTGGCGTGACGGTAAAACGTATTCCAAAAGTTGTTGAGGCTGGCGCACCAGGTGGATATTACACGCCGCCATCAATAGACGGTACGCGTAAAGGTGAGTTTGCGATTAATTTACGTAATATGTCTGAAGTTCCTAAATTTAGCCTAAAAACATTAACGTATCATGAAGCTGCGCCGGGGCATCATTTTCAAATTGCGCTTAATATTGAGCAAAAAGATATTGGCTTAATGCGTAAAAACGCTTCATTTAATTCGTTTATAGAAGGGTGGGCACTTTATTCTGAGTTAGTTGCATTAGAAATGGGCATGTACGAAGGTGATGTTTGGGGTAACTTAGGCAGACTTCAAGCTGAACTTTATCGTGCTGTTCGTTTAGTTGTTGATACTGGACTACATTATAAAAAATGGACGCGTGAACAAGCGATAACTTACTTCCACACTACAACTGGAACGGGTTTATCTGATGTAACGTCAGAAATTGAACGTTACATGGCGTGGCCAGGCCAAGCACTAGGCTATAAATTAGGAATGTTAAAGTTTGTAGAGCTGCGTAAAACAGCAGAAAAGCAATTAGGTGCTAAGTTTGATATTAAAGCATTTCATGATTTAATTTTACTCAAAGGCGCACGTCCAATGTCTATTGTTGAAGCAGACGTAATGGCATGGATTGAGCAAACTAAATAATTCATCTGTTCATAAAAATGCCGCTTATTAGCGGCATTTTTTATGTCTTAATTTTGTTATCATTTACGATTAGTTGTATTCATTTTATGAAAACAACTGCTGTTCTAACGACAATCCTTTGGTAATTTGTCGATAGTCCAGACCTTGCTGCTTTAAGGTTTGAATTAACTTAATATCAAAGTCAGGTGATTTTAATGTGTTGTACTTTAATATAAATTCTTGCTTCCCAATATTTTCAATCATATCTAACCCCTGAATGTTAGCCAGCAAATCGAGCACGGCTAAATCAGTTGGTTCTAATAACAATGTCATGCTTTGTTGGGTATTGTTATCTTGTTGTCCAATGGCTTGCTGTGACAATTGACCTTTTTCAAGCAGCAGTACTGTTGAACATAATCTCTCTAACTCATCTAAATTATGAGAGCTGATAATAAAGCTAATATCACCAGATAAATCCATCACTAACTGACGAATATTACGTGCATTAGCTGGATCTAGGCCAGCTGTTGGCTCATCTAACATCACTAGTTTTGGACTACCAATTAATGCTTGAGCAATCGTAACTCGTTTACTCATACCATGGCTAAGTGCTGATGGGCGTTCATTTAATACGTTTGATAAGTCTACTAATTCAAGAACACGTAAACATTCCAACTTTGCATCTTTTGAGCTAAACCCTTGTAACTTTGCATAAAGTTCAAGTTGATGTTTTATAGCAAATCTAGGGTCAAGTTGCGCATCTTGTGGCAATGCACCTACTTTGCCTAATAAATTATTGCTGCCGGGCTTTTCGCCAAAAATGGTAACTTCGCCAGACGTTGGTAAATGGTAGTTACAGAGAATACTAAATAGTGTTGTTTTACCGGCGCCATTGGGGCCAACTAATGCCGTGATATCTCCGACATTAAGGTCAAAACTAACATTGTTTAATACGCTTTTCGTTCCGAATGATTTATTGATATTTTTACAGCTAATTAATGTATTCATAGTGCTTTCCTTGCTAAAACGAAGTGCGCTA
>CALJMY010000096.1 GCA_937981905.1 uncultured Enterobacterales bacterium | reverse complement strand
TGTGACAAAGAACGTTCCTTGTTCGTAACCAAGCTCCATATAGGCTTCATCTAATAATGGTGCTAGTCCATTCAAATGCGTTATAGCGGTTTCTACATTAATTGAATTGATCATATCTACATAAGCATCGTACCGTTTGTAGCTCAGTGGGTCGATATACATATCGTTATCGATTTCATTGATAGAGAATTTTGTTTCAGGTTTTTTTATCGGGCTATATTTAAGCGCTAAATCACCGCGAGATAAATTATCAACAAACGTAACAAAGTTACGTGCTAAGTCTTTTTTAATAAGTTGCTTTGCAAATGCTGGTAACCACGATAGTTGTGACGCTTTTGTCATGAAAATGTCGTCTGAATCATCGAGAGCTGGTAATGGATCTTTTTTAGGTTCTTCAACGGTAATCGGTAATACCTCTTCAACTGACTGTTGTAGAGCTGTATTTGACGAAGATTGAATTTCAGGAATTGATTCTGGAATTGTAGCGGGGACTTTATCAGTAATTGATTCTTTGGGTGTGATAATTGGCTCTTCAATGGGTTGTATTGAAGGTGTTACGATTACTGGCTCAGTTGTTGTAACAATATCAGTATTTGATTCAATATCTTGATCATTAAGATAAATAACACCACCTACGATAGTAATAAGCACTAATGCTCCAATGGCATATATTTTCATTTGAGTGTTATTAACTGTTTCATTCTTTTGCATATTCAGTCCTTCTTTTTTTACGCTTGGCTATAGTGGCTTTTATTACCAAGCCAACGTTTCACAATGGGTGTTACCCATTCTGGATGATGTACGATTAACTGATTGGCTAAGTAGCCAACCTGTGGAATAAGTTCTTGATCACGTATTAAGTCAGCAACCTTTAAGTCAGCGAGTCCCGTTTGTTTTGTACCAAGCACTTCGCCGGGCCCCCTAATATCTAAATCTTTTTGCGCGATAACAAATCCATCGTTGGTATCACGCAATACGCCTAAGCGTTTGTTAGCGGTAAAAGACAATGGTGTGCGATAAAGTAAGACACAATGGCTTTCAATACTGCCTCGACCTACACGTCCGCGTAATTGATGAAGCTGTGCTAATCCTAAGCGTTCTGGATTTTCTATAATCATCAAACTGGCGTTAGGCACATCTACGCCAACTTCAATAACAGTTGTAGCAACCAGAAGATGAACCTGACCTTGCTTAAATGATTCCATGATCGATTGTTTTTCTTTTGAAGTCATTCGTCCGTGAACTAGCCCTATCTTTAAGTCAGTTAATTGGCTGGTAAGTTCCATCGCTGTGTTTTCAGCAGCTTGGCATTGTAAAACCTCAGACTCTTCAATGAGGGTACAAACCCAATAAGCTTGTCTCCCGTCTAAACAGGCTTTTTTCACACGTTCGATAACATCGTCGCGTCGAGAATCGCCAATCGCGACTGTTTTAACGGGCGTTCTGCCTGGTGGAAGTTCATCGATAATAGATGTGTCTAAATCAGCATAGGCAGTCATTGCAAGCGTTCGTGGAATAGGCGTGGCTGTCATTACTAGTTGATGAGGATAAAACTCTCCTTGTGTACCTTTTTCACGTAATGCTAAGCGTTGTTGCACTCCAAAACGATGTTGTTCGTCGATAATTACTAACGCCAAGTTATGATAATGCACATTTTCTTGGAAAACGGCGTGAGTACCAATAAGCATATTAATAGAACCATCTGCTAAACCAGCTAATGTTGCTTCTCGTTTTTTACCTTTAAGTTTACCCGCAAGCCAACCAACATTGATGCCTAGCGGTATTAACCATTGTTCAAAATTAATCGTGTGTTGTTCAGCTAATAATTCGGTAGGCGCCATTAAGACCACTTGTTTTCCTTGGGCTAGTACTGCTAATGCAGCAATAGCAGCTACTAATGTTTTGCCTGACCCTACATCACCTTGAACTAATCGCATCATTGGTTTTTCAATCATCATGTCTTGCTTAATTTCAGCAATAACACGTTGTTGTGCGTTGGTTGGTGAGAACGGTAAAGATGCCAACATTTTTGCTTCTAATGGATTAGTTGCAGCAATGGCAAATGATTTGAATTTTTGGGTTTGTTGTTTGGCTTGTAACATCGACAAGTTATGCGCAATCAGTTCTTCTAGCGCTAATCGTTGTTGCATTGGGTGTTGACCCATAGTCAGTAATTCGACATCTGCTTCTGGTGGTGGCTGGTGGATATATAGTAAGGCATCTTTAAGTGACGATTGTTCAATATACAAATTTGGTGGTAATAAATCGGTTATTTCAAAACGATTTAAATATTCAACGGCCTGAGTAGCAATATTACGCATGGTAATTTGCTTCACACCTTCGGTTGTAGGGTAAACCGCTGTTAATGTTTCTTGTGTTTCGACTTGAGTGTATTCATCGACAAATTTGTATTCAGGATGAACAACTTCGATACCGCGACCACCTCGTTTTATTTCACCAAAGCATCGAATTTGACGCCCCGTTTGCAGAGCATTTTTTTGACTAGCAGCAAAGTTAAAAAATAATAAGGTAGCTCGTCCAAAGTCATCACTGACATGACAAAGTAACATGCGTCGTCTGCCATTGGTTATTTCACAGTGTTCAATGGTAGCAATAAAACTAACGTGATCACCTGGCATGAGTTGATTTAAAAAATGTAAACGCGTGCGATCTTCATAGCGAGTAGGCAGGTGGAATAACATGTCTTCAATGCTGACAATACCGATTTTTTCTAATCGTTCTGCCATTTTAGCACCAACGCCTTTTAGGTCGGTGACGGGAGATGTAAGCATGCTGGTGCGGTGTAACATGGCGCTCTTATTTACTTGTTATCTTCTTTTCACAATATACGCCTCGAAGAGATAATTATAAAGTGATTGTTTGATGAGATTTCATATTGATATTTCATAATAATTTGAAAATATAAATAAACGTATTAGAGGTGAAATTTTGTAACTCATAACCGTTATTTTATTCATGTGATGCTTATCACGTAATAGGTATGTTTTAAGACGTTAATATTAGAAGGGTATTCTAATTTTAATTTTTATTTCAATGCTTTAATATTAAGTTTTTTAATTTTTACTTCTTTCGCTTCATTTCAACGACTAGACACCTTATAAACTTTCAATTAGATTCGGCAAGCCAAAATTAAATCTATTTAATACTTTCAATTCATTACCTTAATGAAAATGATATCAAGGCATTACTTTAAATTAAACCATGGAACACAATGATGAAGATAAAAAATCGGTGGCAACTAAAGGCGTTACTTATCGCCTTAATAATCCCCTCAACGGTTAATGCTCAATTGATCATTACCGAATATGTTGAAGGTGGTAGCTTGAACAAAGCGATAGAGCTGTCAAATATATCAGGTGTTGAACTCGATTTAACCGGATATTCAGTTACGTTATATTCTAACGGTGCTTTAACAGCAACGGATTCTTTAGCGTTAACAGGAACCTTAGCTGCTCAAAGTGCCTTAGTTATTTATAATCGAGGGGCTGAAAACGAGTTTAAAATTTTAGATGGCGTTGAATCAAATGTTGCTTCGTTTAATGGTGATGATGCTTTGTTACTCACATTAGGTGACTCAATTGTTGACAGTTTTGGTCAATACGGAACAGACCCTGGTTCTTCATGGAGTAGTGGTAACTTTAATACTAAAGACAAAACACTTCGTAGAACAGCTAGTACCATTGAAGGCGATAACATTCCTAGTGATGAGTTTCCTGGTATCAGTCTTTCGCAGTGGGTTGTATTTGATAAGGATACGAGTGATGGTTTGGGTTGTATCGGAGAACTTTCGTGTGTAGATGTTGAGCGCGTACCTGAAGTTTCAGCCGAAGATGATATATGTAGTAATTGTCCAACAATTGATAAAATAGTAGATAGTGCAACGTATGATGAAAGTGCATATTATTTAAACGCTTTGATTGCCGCTGATGATGATTTGAGAAGTTCTATAAATCAAGACATTAGTAAAGATCATAAAAAGCTTACTTACAGCGAAGTTTGGACTGTGTTAACAAACTCAGATGAAGATCCAAATGATAGTGGTAAGGTGATTGAAATTTATAGTGGCCGTTCTATTGGGAAAGGTCTTAATGCTGGATTAATTGGCAATAGTGGCGACGCATGGAATCGAGAACATGTGTGGGCAAAAAGTCATGGTTTTCCAAGTGACAGTCAATACGCTTTTACCGATGCCCATCATTTACGCCCTGCGGATGCATCAATTAACTCAGAACGAGGTAACCTAGATTTTGACGAAGGTGGTGTTGCTCTTACCGAAGCTCCTGAGAACTTTAAAGATAATGATTCGTTTGAGCCTCGAGATGAGGTGAAAGGTGATGTTGCTCGTATGTTGTTTTATATGGACGTACGTTATAGCGGAGCAGTAGCTGATAATACACCTGACCTTCTTTTAGTCGATTATGTTGGTACTTCTACCGACACTGCTGAACTAGGTAAATTATGTACATTATATAGCTGGCATAATGCAGATCCTGTTAGTACTTGGGAGCAAAACCGTAATAATATCGTTTATGAATTCCAAGGTAATCGTAATCCTTTTATCGATCATCCTGAATGGATTAAACCTATTTTTGGCGAAGCCTGTGGAGACGGTTCTCCTGTTGTTAATCTAGCACCAGCGATTACTATAGATGCTGCTACTACAGCTAATAGTGGTGAAGTCGTCACTATTAGTACTAATGTTATTGACCCAGAAAATGATTTATTAACGTATTTCTGGACTCAAGAGTCGACATTAGAACTGACTTTTGATGAGACGAGTAATTCATTAATTTTTACTGCGCCAGAAGTAGACATTGATACTGTTGCTACATTTAATGTTGTGGTGAGTGATGGTGTAAATGACGTTCAAGAAACAATTAGTATGACGATTTTAGCTACTATTGAAGCGAGCACCGAGGCTACCGATAATACAGAGGTCAATGAGGCAACAGAAATCGATGAGACTAAAAAAAGTAATGGAGGTAGTGCTTTTCTATTCCCACTTCTAATACTTATATTTTTACGAAAAAAATATTACTAATATAGATCGTAAAATTAATAGTTATTTATGATATTTTGATAAATAGAAGATATTAAAAAAGCCCAAATACGGATAACGTATTTGGGCTTTTTATTACGTTGATGAGTACTAAAGTACCATCACACCATCCATTTCTACTTGGCTAGCTTTTGGTAATGCGCTAACTTCTATCGCTGCACGTGCAGGATAAGGTTGTTCAAAGTAATTAGCCATTACTTCATTGACAGTAGCAAAGTTGCTTAGGTCAGTCATAAAGATATTTAATTTAACAATATCTTTCATTGAACCACCGGCAGCTTCACAAACAGCTGTTAAATTTTCGAATACTTGAACCACTTGTGCTTTAAAGTCGTCGCTTACCATTTCCATTGTTGCTGGTACTAATGGAATTTGACCCGATAAATAAACAGTATTGTCTACTTTTACTGCTTGGCTATATGTTCCAATAGCGGCAGGTGCATTGGGAGTCGAAATAATTTCTTTATTCGCCATTTTTTATTTCTCCAAAATTAAATATTTTAAAATTAATGTTTAAGGCGTGTTACTTTAATAACATCATTTACTACACGAACACGACGAATAACGTTAGCTAAATGTATACGATCTTTAACGCATATAACTACGTTTACGAAATAAATACGACCTTCTTTTTCTTCTGTATTCATGGAGTTTATATTCGCACCAGCATTAGATATTGCTGTCGTCACCGCGGCTAAAATACCTTGATGATTGACCATATCAATACGAATATGAGTTAGGTATTCGTTTTTACTTTCGTTATCCCACTCAACATGTAAGTACTTATCTTTCTCTTTTTCAAAACCTGAAATATTTGCACAACATTCAATATGAATAACTAACCCTTTACCCGGACTTAAATGAGCAATGATTGGATCGCCAGGAATAGGGCGACAACATTTAGCATAAGAAATAAGCATGCCATCGGCACCCTTAATCGATACTTTATTAGTTTTTCCGTTGTCATTAGAACTGATATCGGTTAATTGATGCGCAATAGCAAAGCTCATCGCATTACCTAAACCAATATTCGAGAGTAAAGCGTCGAATGATTCGTGGTTGGTATCTTTAACAACTTGATTCACTCTTTCTTCGTCTAACGTATCTAATTCAATATCACCCATTGCATGAGATAGTAATCGTCTGCCTAATGTTACTGATTCTTTAGTATGGCGACTCTTTAATACATTACGAATTTGAGAACGTGCACGAGCCGTCACAACAAAGTTTAACCATGCTGCATTGGGCTGTGATCCTGGTGCTGTGATTATTTCTACATTCTGACCACTAATCAGCTTTTGACTGAGTGAATAAGATTGACGATCTACTCGTGCGCCCACACATGAGTTGCCAATATCAGTATGAACTGCGTATGCAAAATCAACGGGTGTTGAACCTGCAGGCAATTCAAGTAAATTACCGTTTGGAGTGAACACGTAAATTTCATCAGGAAATAAGTCGGTTTTTACATTTTCGATAAATTCGAAAGAGTTACCGGCACTCTGTTGTAGTTCTAATAAGCTTTGTACCCAATGACGAGCGCGCACTTGAGCTGTAGTACCTTGGCTATCATCATTTTTATAAACCCAATGCGCAGCCACTCCTTTATCGGCCATTTGGTCCATGTGTTCAGTTCTAATTTGAACTTCAACAGGAATACCATGTGGACCTAAAAGCGAGGTGTGTAATGATTGGTAGCCATTGGCTTTAGGCAGTGCAATATAATCCTTAAAACGCCCAGGGCGAGGTTTAAATAAGGTATGCATAGCACCAAGTGAGCGATAACATGTGTCTATATCATCCACAATTATACGGAATGCATAAATGTCCATAACATCTTCGAAATGAATTTCTTTGCTGCGCATTTTATTGTAAATAGAATAAAGATTCTTTTGACGGCCTTCTATTGATGCATGGATATTAGCTTCGGCTAAGCGACCACTAATTTCTTGCTCAACATTTTGAAGAACTTCTTTACGATTGCCTTTCGCGTGTTTAACTACTTCATTTAAAACACGAAATCTATTTGGATATAATCCTTTAAAGCCTAATTCTTCTAATTCATATTTTATATTATGAATACCAAGACGATTAGCAATTGGTGCATAAATATCAAGTGTTTCACGGGCAATACGACGGCGTTTATCAGGGCGTAATGCTCCCAATGTGCGCATGTTATGTGTTCGGTCAGCAAGTTTGATCAGAATAACTCGTAGATCTTGAACCATAGCCATCATCATTTTACGAAAGTTTTCGGCTTGCGCTTCTTTATGATCTCTAAATTTCAATTTATCGAGCTTTGAAACACCTTCAACCAAATCACCAACGGTTTCGCCAAATTGTGCAGCGAGTTCGTCTTGAGTAACTGGGGTATCTTCAATAACGTCGTGTAATAACGCCGCCATTAATGTTTCGTGATCAAGATGCATATCGGCTAAAATTTGGCAGACTGCAACGGGATGCGTAACGTATGGTTCACCAGACGAACGAAATTGACCCTCATGTGCAGCTTTAGCTACGCGATAAGCGTCAACAACTTGTTCTACTTGTGATGGTTCAAGGTAGCTCGATGCTACCTCTACAAGATTTTCTATTAGGTACAATGTTCACCCCGTTGTGAATAAGGATGAAGCGCGATTACTCGCTGATTCGGCCTTCTGCAATAGCAGCTACCGCAGCAAGTTCAGCCGCTTCTTGTTCGCGTTGTACAACACGCTCACACTCATCCATTGTTTCATTGGTCACAAGACCTTTTTCAATTTCACGAAGTGCTACTACGGTTGGTTTATCGTTTTCTTCGTCTACTAGAGCATCTTGGCCGCCGTTTGCTAATTGACGAGCACGACGTGCAGCGACAAGAATTAAGTCAAAACGGTTACCAACTTGATCTAAAGCATCTTCAACTGTTACGCGAGCCATGGAAACTCCTAAATTATGTATAAAAAATGACGCAAAAGTATACTCGATTTACCCTATGGCGCCAACAGATCTTTTAACATATCGCTATGTTTTAATAATTGTTGGTTGGTATACAAGCGATTACACTCGATAATAGCACTAAAATCAGATAATGCTTGTTCAAAATCGTCATTAATAATTAAATAATCGTATTCGTCGAAATGTGACATCTCACTAACGGCTTGTTGCATTCGTGAATTTATTACTTCTTCACTGTCTGTTCCGCGCCCTACTAAGCGTCGCTCAAGCTCTGTACGTGATGGCGGCATGATAAAAATACCTTTAGCTTGTGGCATTAATTCTTTAACTTGACGAGCACCTTGCCAATCAATATCTAAAAATACATCGATACCTTTTGCTAGTTGTTCTTCAATTACAGTACGAGAGGTTCCGTAATAATTATCGAACACTTGAGCCCATTCAAAAAATACATTGTCATCGATTAATGCTTTAAAGGCGTCAACATTGACAAAATGATAGTGAATACCATTTTCTTCACCTGTTCTTGGCGCTCTTGTCGTGTGAGAAACCGAAACTTGTAGATTGTTTTGAGTATTTTTTTCAATCAACGCTGAAATCAAACTCGATTTACCTGCGCCGCTAGGTGCAGAAACAATATATAACGTGCCGAGTGCGGCCATGAGGGCTCCGAAAAATAACCGAATAAATAATGTGGTAAATATACCGTAGTTAGGTGTCTTTTCCCATCATCATGATGTGCGTTATTTAAAATATAATATTTGTAGGGCAACTAATTTTTCTTATAGCAAAATAATGTGTCAGCGAATATGTTCAATTGGGTAATATATCGACATTGGCAGACTCATCAGTTGTTGATACACTCGTTAACAGAAAGTTAAATAATATTAGGTTACTTTATGACAACATTACTAATCGCTGATGATCATCCGTTGTATCGCGATGCAATAAGGGGCGCATTAAGTAATAGCTTTGAGCAACTTACCTTACTTGAAGCTGCTGATTTAAAAGAAACTGTCGAAGTATTACATCAAACTAAAGATATCGATTTACTGCTACTGGATCTCCACATGCCTGGTAGCGGCGACCTTTTTGGTCTGATTCACATCCGTAAAATATTTCCTGATTTACCCATTGCAGTTGTGTCTGGTTTGGAAGATCGAGACATAATTTCAAAAGTCATCAATATTGGCGCGCTAGGTTTTGTCCCTAAAACAACTAGTGCAGCACAAATTTCCTTGGCAGTAACAGCAATGTTAGAAGGAGATATTTGGTTACCACAAACTTATGCTGCTGATGGGGTAGAAGTAGACAATGAGTTTACTGAATTAGCCGTTAGAGTAGCGAGCCTTACACCCGCGCAATACAAGGTTTTGTGTTATATGCGAGACGGTTTATTGAATAAACAAATTGGTTATAATTTGGATATTGCGACAGCAACAGTAAAAGCACACGTAACCGCCATCTTTAAAAAGCTACATATTAACAACCGTACTCAAGCGGTCCTTATTGCTTCGCACCTTCAACTTGCGCGGCCTGAAGCAGGACTCTAAGCTTTGCTGGTTTTAGCGGTTTATTTAAATATTGACAATTTTGGTTAAAAGCTTGAGTAATTACTTCTTCATCTTGATTAGCCGTGACTAAAATTGCAGGTATTTGATAACCAAGGTAGTTACGGATTTTTGCAATGAGTTGTAGCCCATTGACTTCATCATTGAGATTATAATCCATTAGAATTAGCTGGGGCTCAAATAAGCTCAGCACATCCATTGCTTCAGCAGAAGTACATGCCGTTTTCACATCGACCTGCCATTTGTTTAAAAATGTCAGCATCGCATCAAGGTTTTCACGTTTATCGTCAACACATAAGACACGTAAACCAGCTAAACCAACTTTATTGGTGCTTAATTGTCCAGTAATTAATGGTATATCAGGTGCACAGCTTGGTAACTCAATTGAAAAACAACTTCCTTGTCCTAGAATTGAACGCACTTGCACAGGTGAATTTAGCTGTTGACCAAGGCGTGCGACAACGCCTAACCCTAGACCAAAACCGTGTTGACGCTGATCGCCAGAACGATAAAAATCACTAAAAATATTACTTAATTCTTCTTGTTCAATACCTAAACCAGTATCCCATACTTGCAGTAACACTGTATTTTTTCGTTTACGAACAGTCAATAGTACTCGACCGCTAGGTGTGTATTTTATAGCGTTGGATAATAAGTTTTGTAAAATTCTATATAAATAGGTTCTATCAGTGTTAAGCCAAACATCTTGAATTTTGCAGGTTAATTGTAAACCTTTTTCCTCGGCTTGCATGTTAAGCTCATCGATTAATGGATTCATCAAAGTCTTGATAGATACAGCGCTAAAACGCGGTTTCATATCGCCTTGGTCTAAACGTGCAATATCTAATAAAGTAGCAATTAATACTTCACTAGCGTTTAAACTGTCATCTAGTTTTTGTACTATTTGACTCGCTTCTTTTTCTAATGGCTCTTCTTGTAGTGCACCCAAATATAACTTAGCGGCATTTAATGGCTGTAAAATATCGTGACTGGCCAAAGCTAAGAAATTAGTTTTCTTAGCATTTGCCTTTTCTGCCGTTTTACGAGCATTAACGAGCTCTGTTTCTGCGTCTGCACGTCGTTGAATTTCAAGATGTAATTCAGCATTGATGGTTTTAACTTCTTCTGAGCGCTTTTGAATTCGATTTTGTAGATCTATATTAGCTTCTTTTAAAGCGTGCTGAATCTCAATATGCTGTGTCACATCATTAAAACTAGTAATAAAACCTCCGCCAGGCAAAGGGTTACCAACCATTTCAATGACACGACCATCACTGCGTTGTCGCAGAAATCGATGACTAGTTCCGCTGCGCATATGTTCGAGACGTTTTTGGACTAAAACGTCAATATTGCCGACGCCACATTCTCCTCGTTGAGCGTTATAACGAATCAAGTCAGCTACAGGTGTCCCGACCGTGATTAAATCATCAGGGTAATCAAATAAAGCGACATAACTTTTATTCCATGCTACCAAGTCTAGGTTTTTATCGATGACGCTAATGCCTTGTTCAAGGCTTTCTAGAGACGTAAATAATGCACTGATATTAAACTGAATAGCTTGGGTTGTGTCATCAAAAAAGTTAACTACTTCTTCAAAATTTAAACGTTTACCACTTAATGCACTATCCACTAATACTTTTGCACTTGAAGCACCGATTACACCGCCTAATGCACGTTCACTAAAAACGACGAAAGTCTTATGAGGTTTTTGCTCTAAGTTAAGCGTCAAATTTTGTCGGTGTTGGTATTCTTCTATTAGCATTTGACATCGAGTCTCTCCTAAAAAAGTCGTTAGTAGCGTTATTAAGTCTTGAACTGTTGTGTTTAAATTATGTTTATCATCATGCTCTTCTCTTACTTCAATTGATGCGACTTCAATCGATGTAACAAAGGCTTCCGCTTGAATCCGATCAATCAAACTAGTTTGTGAATACATAGAAAACAAAATATAGGCGATGATGTTAGCGATTAAACTTAAAATTGCGCCTTCGCTAATTGCTGCGTTATGTAAAAATAAACCTGAACTTTCATTAATTATCGGTAAAATTAACCATAATATCCAAACTACTACACCTACAATTAATCCTGCATAAACACCGTGTGCATGACCTCGTTTCCAATATAGTCCACCCACGATTGCTGGTAGTAATTGGATTACTAAAGAAAAAGCAAGGAGACCTATCGACGCAAGAGAGCTACTGTTCGTCATTTGTTGTTGGTATATATAAGCTAATAATAACAACATCCCGATTACAATTCGTCGAATCAATATAATAGTATGTGTGTAATCTAAACTAGGTTTCTTATGGTCTTTATTCGCTAAAAAATTTGGTAAAATTACATCATTGGTCAACATCGTACTTAAGGTTAATGTAGCGACTATAATCATTGCAGTAGCTGCGGATAAACCACCCACAAAGACCAACATTTTTAATAACAATGAATCTGACAAGATGGCTAAACTCAATACATAAGTGTCAGGCTCGTTACCACTGCTACCTAACATTGCTTGGCCTGCAACAGATATAATCGGAATAACAGCAGCAATAATGATTAGATATAGAGGAAACAACCAACGAGCGGTTTTTAGGTGGTTAAGACTAAGGTTATCGATTACTGCCACATGAAATTGACGAGGAAGACAAATGACAGCAGCAGCTGCCATTAATGTTTGCGCCCAGAAAGTAGTAGATTGAAAATTATCTAACGCTTCATAACTAACAAATGAAGCTAACATAGCCCCATCATTTTGTTGTTGCCACCAGCTATAGCCATACACAGCAACAGCAATCAACGCTGTTAATTTAATGATAGATTCGAATGAAATAGCTAGAATAAAACCACGACGATATTCTGTGACATCAACACGTTTAGTACCAAAATAGATAGAAAATAAGGCAATAAATAAGGTAGCACCAAGCACGACACTGTTGGTGTCTTTTTGTCCTGATACTAATAAAAATGCAGAGCCAATAGCTTTCAATTGCAATGCGATATAGGGAATTGTGGCTAATAAAGCAATGATCGTGACCAGTAAAGCAACTGTTTGTCTTTTACCATAACGAGATGAAATGAAATCAGCAATAGTAGTGATATTTTGCTTTTTACTGACTTGTGTGAGTTTTAATAAAAAGCGATATCCAAATAAATATAACAAAATGGGACCAAGTAAGATTGGCAGGTAATCCCATGTATTACGAGTAGCCGCCCCGACAGATCCAAAAAATGTCCAAGCTGTGCAATAAATAGCTAGAGCCAAAGAATAAATAGCTGGATGAGAAGTGAGTTTTTTTGCAGTAGCGGAATGGCTATCACCCCACTTTGCCAACCAAAATAGTCCGGCTAGGTAGACTATTGCCAGAGCGATCCAACTTAAGGCCATGTAAGTCCTTTCAACATATGAAAAACAATTTACTCGACTTTATCATAGCTTTATAAACACGTTTACTAAGACAATGGTCTGATTAGTAATTGGTAGGGCAGTGTTATACCAATTTCTATAAAGAATTTATTGCTCACTATCAGGTCTTATTAGAAATAATATTAGTTTTTGAATTTTTATATGCAATATTATTTAACCTGAATTCAGGTTATTTAGTTTTAGTGTGGAATTCTGAAATATAACTACCGCCTTTAATATTCGCTACAAGTCTTAGTTTATAGCTACTTCCTGAGTTACTAATCAATTCTCTTAAATTAGTTTTTGTATGCCAATAATATGGGCTTTGTATCATTCCTAATGGATAAGCGGTCGGTTTGTTATTTTCATCAACTAGAAATATTGTTGCACTATCTAATGGAAAGGTGGAGTTGACCGTTGTTAGGTTATCTTTGTCAAAAACATTTACTTCAAAGTCGCCCGATTTCAAAATACACTGCTGATTAATCACATCGCAGTCTTCAACAGGCATTAACTGAATAACTTTATCTTCTTGAGCTTTGTTTTCTTCATAATAGTCCGCCGCAATATATCCAATGACAGTTAAAATTGGCGCTACCATTAAGGCAATTCTTGTATGTTTATTCATTCATTTTTTCACTTTGTAAGGCTTTAATAATGTTGGTAAATTTAATACCAATAAAGCATTTATATTGATTTCATGCTAACAGGTTTTTGATTTAAATATGTATAAAAATAAAGGCTATAGAAAAATCTATAGCCTTTATCATTTAATAAAACATGTTAACTATTGGCGTCCAATAGACTAATAAAATCTAGTGATCGCTGACAGTTGCAACGCCACCTGGGCTACGCATGTTTTCAACTAAGTCTTGAACATGTTTTGGTGCTGGTCCAGTAAACTGAAGCACTACAAAAGCGACAGCAAAGTTAACTAAGGCTCCGACTACACCAAATGCATTTGGAGAAATACCAAAGAACCAGTTTGCGCCCATGTCACCTAAGAAATCAGTACCAGGGATAAACATAATGCCTTTATGTTGGAATACATAAAGCATGGTAACTCCGATACCAGAACACATACCAGCAATGGCTGCTGTACCGCTCATTTTCTTAGAGAATATACCCATCATTAATGCAGGGAATATAGATGATGCAGCCAAACCAAAGGCTAATGCTACCGTTCCTGCGGCAAATCCAGGTGGATTTAAACCAAGATAACCGGAAATTAAAATAGCAATTGTCATTACAACTCGCCCTGCCAATAGCTCATTCTTTTCAGATAAATCAGGCGTTAATACACCTTTCATTAAATCATGAGAAATTGAAGATGATATAGCAAGTAATAAGCCTGCGGCAGTTGAGAGCGCAGCCGCTAAGCCACCGGCAGCAACTAATGCAATTACCCAGTTAGGTAAGTTAGCAATTGCAGGATTAGCAAGTACCATGATATCGCGGTCTACTTTAACCATTTCATTGGTTGCTTTGTCCGCTGAATATTTGATTTTTCCATCGCCATTTTTGTCTTCAAACTGTAACAAACCAGTCTTTTCCCAGTCTTTAAACCATTGAGGACGTTGTTCGTAGTCTAGGTTTTGACCAGCAGTAGGCTCAATAGTACTCATCAGATTCAGACGAGCCATTGCACCAACAGCAGGGGCAACAGTATATAAGAATGAGATGAACACTAACGCATAGCCAGCTGAAGCACGAGCAGCTTTTGCTGAAGGAACCGTAAAGAAGCGCATAATAACGTGTGGTAAGCCAGCCGTACCAATCATTAGTGACATAGTATAAGCAAACATATCTAGCGAACCATTCATGTTACTTGTTGTATATTCTTTAAAGCCTAATTCAGTAACCACCATGTCTAATTTGTCTAGTAAATAAACACCACTGCCATCAGCTAACGTTGAACCTAAGCCAAGTTGTGGAATTGGATTACCAGTTAATTGTAAAGAGATGAATACAGCAGGAATTGTATAAGCAAAAATCATAACTACATATTGTGCTATTTGCGTATAAGTGATTCCTTTCATGCCACCTAGTACAGCGTAGAACCAAACCACGCCCATACCAATTGCTAAACCTAAACCATAATCAACTTCTAAGAAGCGAGAGAAGGCAACACCAACACCTTTCATTTGACCGATGATATAAGTTAATGACGCGATAATTAGACAAACAACCGCAACAATTCGCGCTGTTTTTGAGTAAAAACGATCAAAAATAAATTCAGGCACTGTGAATTTACCGTGTTTTCGCATGTAAGGAGCCAACAACATGGCTAACAATACATAACCACCTGTCCAACCCATTAAGAATACTGAACCGCCATATCCTAAGAAAGCAATTAAGCCAGCCATTGAAATGAATGAAGCAGCACTCATCCAATCGGCACCAATTGCCATGCCATTTTGCATAGGTGTTATACCACCACCAGCGACATAAAAATCACTAGTAGAAGCAGCTCTAGCCCACCATGCGATAGCGAAATATAAAGTAAAAGTACCGAATACCGCTATATAGGTATATATCTTTAACTCATCCATTATGATTTGTCCTCATCAGATTCGTATTTTTTATCAAGCTGGTTCATTTTATGGCTATACCAAAAAATCAATGCAACAAAAGTATAAATTGACCCTTGTTGAGCAAACCAGAATCCAAGCTTGTATCCACCGAGACGAAACTCGTTTAATGGTTCTACTAATAACAAGCCAAAGCCAAATGATACGACGAACCAAATGACTAGACATATTGCTATTAGGCGTAGATTTTCCGACCAATATGTTGTGTTATTTTCCACATTATTCTCCTAGCACTGTATGCTAATTTATTTATTACATATCCCGTATTTTTGTTGTAATGGATCTATTTTTCGAGAAAACAGTTTGAAATATAGACATTGTTATTAGTTTTATTAACAACCTATAACAATGTGGTTACAACTTTAACGTCGATAACATTATCAAGCTTTGTTTTTGTCAGATATACAACCTTAGTCTTATACTGATAATCATTGATTAATTTAATTTGTTGATAATAGAAAACACAGTAAAAAAGCAGGAAATATGACGTATAAATCCATAATTAATGAATCATGTATTCGAATCTTAAATCTTGTTATTATCATGCTTATTAAGACGAGCTTGTGAATAAGTAGCCACTTTGCAGTTAAAGGTTGTTGTGGCTTTCTATTGATATTTTTACGAGATAACTATCGAAAATATGCGAGTAGTTAAGGATTTTTAGTGCAAATAGATACTGTATTAACAGATATTGTCGCTGGACCGATATTAAGACGATTGTCAGCAACTCAATTAGTATTGTGGTGGGTTAGTTCACAGCCTAGTAGAGGCAAGTTTCAATGTTATATCGATGATAATGTTGTGCTAGATGTCCAATTAAATGCAGATAGTGTTAGTGAATTTAGAGTTGGTAAACATGCTGTAGTAAATTTACTAGATATTGAAATTTCTTTACCTATTAATCAATACATTGAATATGATTTATTAATTGATACCGATGACGGTATTAAAAACCTTAAAGACATGATTCCGCATTTGATATTTGACGATAAAACACGTCCTTCTTTTATTATTCAACCGCAAATTACGAACATGCTGCACGGCTCTTGCCGTAATCCTCATTCTGCTAGTGATGATAGCTTACTTGCTGGTGAAAAATTATTGGCTAATTCACTAGAAAATAGTAAAGAACGACCTGCATTGTTAATGATGAGTGGTGATCAAATTTATGCTGACCATGTTGCCGCTCCTACGCTATATGCTATTCATCAGGTTATTGAGCTATTAGGTTTAAATAACGAAGAATTTGAAGGTGATATAACTGATACTCAAAACAATAAACTCAATAGCAGTGACGAATTACATCAATTAAGCGATCAATATTATAGGCGCGGCGAATTCCTCCCTAAAACACCTTTAGGTGCACCTTGGTATAACAAAGATAAACAGCAAGATATTTTTACCTCAGTCGCTGCAGATAATCATTTAATGTCATTTGCTGAAGTAATGGCGATGTATTTTTTGACTTGGTCACCGACACTATGGAATGAAATTTCTTTAGAAGGGTTTGATGTTCCAACTACTTTTGAAGGCACGCATAAAAGTGAATTAGCTGAAATAACAAAGTTTGTAGAGGGCTTAGAAGCAGTTCAAAGGCTATTAGCACACATTCCGACTTATATGATTTTTGACGATCATGATGTTACCGACGACTGGAATCTTACAGCGTTATGGGAAAAAGCATCGAATGAACATCCATTATCAAAGCGTATTATTGGGAATATGCTGATGGGATATTGGTTATGCCAAGGGTGGGGGAATGATCCAAAGCAATTTGATGGTGATTTCTTATTAAAAGCAAATGACTATAATTCACTACCAAATAAAGAGAATCATGATGCATTTGTCTCAGAGGTGTTTTCTTGCAATAAATGGCAGTTTCATTTAGACACATCACCTAAATTAGTTGTGCTTGATAGCAGAACTCGCCGGTGGCATAACGATGACGATTTATCTGATCCATCTGGGTTAATGGATTGGGAAGCAATGTGTGAATTACAGCAAGAATTGATTGGTGAAGATTCTATTATTCTTGTATCTCCAGCACCTATTTTTGGTGTGAAAATTATTGAAACGATTCAACGTATCTTCACTATTTGTGGACAACCATTAGCAGTTGATGCAGAAAATTGGATGGCTAATTCACAAACAGCCAATACAATGTTGAATATTTTCAAACATCCTAAAACGCCTCAACATTTTGTTATTTTGTCCGGCGATGTGCATTATTCCTTTGTTTATGACGTGGAGTTACGCTTTCGTGATCATTCACCTAAAATTTGGCAGATAACATCGAGTGGCATCAAAAATAAATTTCCGGAGCCTATTATTGGATATCTTGATCATATGAATCGTTGGTTATATGGATCGTATTCACCACTTAACTTGTTTACCAAACGACGTTCGATGAAAATTAAAGGCCGTGATGTAGTGGGTAATGGCAAACGACGTTTAATACCTAAAAGTGGATTAGGTTATGTGGAGTTTAATGAAAATGGGTCACCAAGTTTGATTTGTGATTTACATAATGACGGCACTACGACTGAATTTACTGAAAGTAATGAAGAGATGATGCCGTAGATAATATTTACTTATCAGCCTATTTAATAATGAAAAAGCCACTGCTATTGAAACAGTGGCTTTTTAGTCTTACCAGCTATATATATTTGTTATTATCTAACTTATAGGCCAATAGCTGTTGCTAACTTATCTGCTGGTAAATAACCAGGTAATAACTCACCAGACTCTAAAATAATAGCGGGTGTTCCAGTTACACCTAAACGTCCGCCTAATGTGTATTGTTTAGCAACAGGATTATCTTTACATGCTGCTGTAAAGACCGGTTGGCCATTTTTAAGTTTCGTTAATGCAGCTTCTTTATCATCGCTACACCATGCACTAACAATTTTATTATATGAAGGTGTATCAATACCTGAACGCGGGTAAGCAAGGTATCTAACTTCAATACCAAGTGCATTCATTTGATCCATTTCTTTGTGTAATTTACGACAATAGCCACAATCAACATCTGTAAATACTGTAATGCTGGCTTTCTTCTCACCAGTAGCAGGATAAATGATCATTTCACTTGCTGGAATAGCTGCGATAGCTGCTTTACGAGGTTCTTGTAAGCGTGTTTCTTTCACATTAACAAAACGGGTTTTATTAATTTGTAATAAATCACCAGTGAAGAAGTAATCACCTTTAGGAACGTAATAAACGCTACCTTGTCTTGAAAAATGAACTAAGTACATGCCTTCGATATCTGTTTTTTCAACATCAGACACTTCAAGTTCTGAACGAACATTAGCAAACTTGTTAGCAATGCTTTCTTTTTCTGCTGCGGTAATTTTATCAAACGCTACAGATTGTCCGCTTGCAATAAGTAACGTTACAGGTAATGCGATAGCGGTGAGTTTTTTCATAAACCTTGAAAACATAGTAATTCCTAATATAAATAATAGTGTTGTTGTTAACGGACTAGTTCGTATCATCAAAGTGTATAAGTAAAAAGTAAACTAGTCAGTAGTTTTATTTATTCTTGTATATAAGTGATAAGAACAGCAATAAATACAAAAAATTTCATATTGGAGAACTAATCTTTTGTAACAAGACTGTAATAGTTCTAAAAAGAAAAATTAAAAATCGCTCAAAAAATGACACTTACGGTCGATAACTTATTATCACTAGCAATCAAGGAATGATAATGTCAGTTAATGAGCTTAACCACCAAGCCAAAGTCACTTATTTAAGTAATCGAACTAACAGTCGAACCCTGATTGAAATTAAAGACGATAATCCTCTTCATTCTAGCCATCAGACAACCAGTAATGCTCAGAAAACGGTTGCAGAATTTATTAATTTTTCATCTTCATCGTCGACAACAGTTAACTCCGTTAATGAACAATCGGAACTTGTAGATACATATCAGCGACCTATTTCTCCTGACGTATTTAGAAATAAAATTCTAGTAGAAGCTATGTTTGAAATTGAATTAGGTGATGGTAGTGAAGAACTTGCCCAAACAATTAATAAATTACAATTATCGCAAGCAAGTTCGTCCATGGATAATATTACAGGGCAACGACAACTTCGTATTGAAGATCTTCCTAATCAAAATTCATCAACGATTACATTTGGAAATCAGACATTTTCCGCAGGTTCAGATGTGAAAACAGTTGATATTACGGTTAATTCACAAAATTTGAATTTCTTTAGTTCAGGTGTGTATTCGATTAACGATAAAGAATTCCATTCTACGTTTGAATTAGTATTGTCTGAAGAACGTATTTCAATAACTGAATCGACGGCGCCTGCTCAAGTATTAAAAGATCCATTGTTAGTTCAATTTGGCCCTCGTTCTTTAGGGTATCTTAGCGGTAAAAGTAGTGAAATTGATATTAATAATGATGATATACCTGATAGTTTACCGATGTTTGAAGGCGATGTTGGTTATTTAGTTTTTGATAAAAACAGTAATGATAAAGCAGATGGTGGTCACGAATTATTTGGACCGCAGTCAGGCGATGGATTTAGTGATTTAAGTGTTCTTGATAGTAATAATAATGGATTTATTGATCGAGAAGATGATGACTTCTCTCAATTAAAAATATTACAAATAGACGAAGATGGTAATGAGAAATTAAAATTACTTAGCGATACCGATATTGAAGCGATTAGCTTAAATAGTACAGCTACCCCGTTTAATTTTTACGATAAAAATGATCAACTGCAAGCTAAATTAACCCAATCAAGTGTCGCTCTCACTAATACCGGTATATCGTATGGCGTTCATCAAGTTGACGTTAAAATATAATTATATTTAATTTTTTTGGTTAAATTAATCGGCTAAGAATTATATCCATAGCTATCAAATCCTACACTCTTTATAATGTTGCCAATTTAATTGAAAACTAATTTAGAGTGCATACATGACTGAAACAACGATGAAGCGTCCTAGTGGACGTAGTAACGATCAAGTGAGAGAAGTAAGCTTTACCCGTAACTATACGGAGCATGCTGAAGGGTCTGTACTCGTTGAATTTGGCGGCACTAAAGTATTGTGTAATGCGACTGTTGAAGCTGGTGTACCACGTTTTTTAAAAGGTAAAGGCCAAGGCTGGATTAATGCTGAATATGGTATGTTGCCGCGTTCTACTCATTCTCGTATGCGCCGTGAAGCAAATGCGGGTAAACAAGGCGGCCGTACGTTAGAAATTCAACGTCTTATTGCTCGTTCATTACGTGCTGCTGTTAATTTGAAAGCACTTGGCGAGTTTACTATCACATTAGATTGTGACGTAATTCAAGCCGATGGCGGGACACGTACCGCTTCAATTACAGGTGCTTGTGTCGCATTAGTTGATGCTATTACGCATATGATTGATCAGAAAATGATTAAGAAAAGTCCGCTTAAATATATGATTGCTGCTATTTCTGTAGGCGTATATAAAGGCGAAGCCGTATGCGATTTAGATTACCCTGAAGATAGTGATGCTGAAACAGATATGAATATTGTGATGGCTGACAACGGTAAGATGATTGAAATTCAAGGCACAGCTGAAGGCGAACCGTTTAGCCACCAAGAATTATTGTCGATGATGGCATTGGCTGACAGCGGTATTAAAGATTTATTGACTAAACAACTAGAAGTATTGAAATAGGACAAAAAAATGAAACAGTATCAAATTGATTTTATTGAATTCGCATTAGAACGTGGCGTTTTAAAATTTGGCGAGTTCACTCTTAAATCTGGACGTATTAGTCCTTATTTCTTTAATGCTGGCTTATTCAATACTGGCCGTGATTTAGCACGTTTAGGACGCTTTTATGCAGCTGCGTTAATAGATAGTGGAGTTGAGTATGATCTATTATTTGGCCCTGCTTATAAAGGAATTCCAATTGCTTCAGCAACAGCACTTCAGTTGTGTGAACAACACGACATTGACATGCCATATTGTTTTAACCGTAAAGAGAAAAAAGCGCACGGTGAAGGCGGCAGTTTAGTGGGCAGTGCACTTGAAGGTAAAGTAATGCTGGTGGACGATGTGATTACAGCTGGCACAGCGATTCGTGAATCAATGGATATAATTAATGATAACGGCGCTGAGTTAGCTGGTGTGTTAATTGCCCTTGATCGCCAAGAAAAAGGCCAAGGTGAACTCTCTGCGATTCAAGAAATTGAACGTGACTATGGTTCAACTATGATTGCGATTGTGACGTTAGGTGATTTAATTGGTTATCTAACAGAAAAGGGTGAACTTGGCGACGCATTGGCTAGCGTTTCAGCTTACCGATCTAAATATGGTATTTAAGCTTCTCGTTTAAAATAAAAAGGCGGTATTGATTAAACATCGATACCGCCTTTTTTATTATTTATACTATTTTTATACGAGGCTGTGGGCTATGTTATAAATAATAATACACCGCTAAAAATAAGCTCAAAAGGTCAATATGATGTTTATCGGAAAAGTAGCAGAAAAAACAGGAGCTAGCCCTAAAGCTATTCGTCATTATGAATCTATTGGCTTGATTGAGGCTCCGCAACGGCAAGGCAATTATCGCGTGTATAATGAACATGATGTGTTAGTCATTGGCATGATTCGCACAGCCCAAAACCTTGGCTTTAGTTTGTCAGAGCTTAAAGACGTTGTCGCTCAAAAGGCAATGAATAAACAACTTCCTTTTGACTTGATCAACATATTAATTGATGAAAAAAAGTCAACTTTAATACAGCAATCGAAAAAGATCTTAGATCAAGTTGAGCATTTAGAGACATTTAAAGCACAATTATTAACTAGTTTTTCTTGACTCTTCCCTTGGGGACAAGGTTTATAGTACTGCTCTTTTGATTGAAGGAGTAGAGAAATGAACGTTAAGAATAAGACAGTTTTAATTACAGGAGCATCTTCTGGAATAGGTAAAGAATTCGCTACACAGCTGGCTGGTAAAGGTGCTAGTTTAATTATTACAGCAAGATCTGAAGATGCTTTAAATAAGCTAGCATCGCAATTAGAGCAAGAATATACGGGTATTTGGGTTAAAGTTATTCCACTTGATTTACTTGAATCTAATAGTCCTCAAACACTGTTTTCAACAATTAAAACGATGAACATTTCTGTCGATTATTTAATTAATAACGCTGGATTCGGACAATTTTGTGAGTTCACTAATGAAAAATTTTCTCGTTATCAACAAATGATAACACTCAACATCAATGCATTAGTTGAACTGAGCCACTTGTTTTTACCTGAGATGAAGAAAAATAATGCTGGTGGTATCATTAATGTTGCATCAACTGGTTCTTTCCAGCCATTACCTTATCAAGCTGTTTATGGTGCATCTAAAGCGTTTGTCTTAAGTTTTTCAGAAGCATTATCAGGTGAATTATTAGAATCAAATGTACATGTAATGGCGTTATGTCCAGGAATGACCGAGTCTAATTTTATGGACAATGCCAATGCAGATACGTCGAGTATGAAACTTTCGTCAGCTCACGATGTTGTTAAAACGGGCTTAGATGCTTTTGGGAAAAAGCGCATTTTTATTGTTGCTGGTTTGATGAATTATCTAACGTCGTTAGTGCCTCGATTAGTTTCTCGTCAGCGAACCGTTAGCATTGTGGTTAATATGCTAAAAAATACGGTTAAAACAACTAATAAATAGACTAACTACTCGCAGAATTACTGATGCTCAACATATATTAGGTGTTGTTTCATTAAATGTGAATTTGGGAAGGTGACTTATTTTAGTGCCTGAAATAATAACGCTTAATATTATTTGTTAAGCGTTATTATGTTTATTATTTAACCAAGTAATTTAGCAAACTGTGTCCATTGCTGTTCAAAGCCATGGGTTGGCTTGGTAGCGAATCCACTCCGTACATATTGGCTAATACGACCATCTGCAAAAGCCAATAGCATATTTGCTAATTGGGCTTCATCAATATCAAAACTTTTACCTTCACGTAATTTACGCTCACGTAGAATTTGTTTGAGATGAGTCTCTAATTTTTCAAATAATTGACTAATACGTTCACGCAAGCGGTCATGTTCACCTAATAATGCATCACCCGTTAATATTCTAGTAATCCCAGGATTCTTTTCTGCGAATAATAAAACCAGTTGAATAATATGGTAACAGCGCAATAGCGTATTTTTTTCTTCGGTAGTAATAATATTTACGCGGCTTAATATCGATTGCTCAATAAACTCAATTAACCCTTCAAACATACGTGCCTTAGAAGGAAAATGGCGATATAAAGCGGCTTCTGATACACCAACTTCAGCGGCTAATTTTGCTGTGGTAATTCTGTTTCCTGGCGTCTCTAGCATATGTGCTAAAGACTGGAGAATTTGTTCGCGACGGTTTGATTTTTTGGTAACGGCCATGAGGCAACTAATCCTGCTACTAAGTTTGGTTATTGAGTAATCAAATTATTGTGCTTGATTGTAATGCTTAATAATTTCAACTACTAGTTGTTTTGCTAATTCTTGTTTATTAGCAAGTGGCAACTCATGTTGGCCGTCTTTCCAATATAGCGTGAGCGCATTATCGTCACTGTTAAATCCTTGACCTGCAACACTCACATTATTAGCAGCAATGAGGTCGAGTTTTTTACGCGCTAATTTACCACGTGCATAAACTTCTACGTCTTGTGTTTCAGCGGCAAAACCGACACAAAATGGACGTTGTTCTGTTAATGCTGAAATGTCAGCTAAAATATCAGGATTTTTTATCATGGTAACAGTCATGTCATCATCATTTTTCTTAATCTTTTGGTCGCTAACATTACTTGGGCGATAATCAGCAACAGCGGCACATGCAATAAATATGTCATGGCTAGGCGCTTGTTTAAGTGCATTGTCATGCATTTCACTAGCACTAGTAACATTAATACGTTCGACATCTTGTGGTGTTGATAATGAAACTGGACCTGAAATCAATGTAACTTTAGCACCAAGTTGCTTAGCGGCTTGTGCAATTGAAAATCCCATTTTCCCAGAGCTATGATTACTAATATATCGAACAGGATCAATCGCTTCTCTTGTTGGACCTGCTGTAATTAAAATGTTTAAATTTAATAATGATTGAGCAGGCTCAGGCATAAAGTGTTGCTGTACTAATTCTACTATTTCAGCAGGATCTAATAACCGCCCTTTTCCAACATCACCACAGGCTTGTTCGCCGCTGCCAGGTCCCCAAATAGCTACACTACGTTGTGTTAAATTTTTTAGGTTTTCTTGTGTCGCTGCTGCTTTATACATTTGTTGATTCATTGCCGGTGCAATTGCGATTGGCGCTGCTGTCGCTAAACAAATAGTGGTTAATAAGTCGTTTGCTAACCCTGCATTAATAGCGGCAATCGTATTACACGTTGCAGGCGCAATAACAATTAAATCAGCCCATTTTGCTAGCTCAATGTGCCCCATAGAAGCTTCAGCTGCTGGATCTAATAAACTATCACTTACTGGGTTACCACTCACTGCTTGTAATGTTAACGGAGTGATGAATTCTTTAGCACCATTAGTCATAACGACTCGAATATCAAAACCGAGATCTTTAAGGCGGCGAACAATTTCAGGACATTTATAAGCAGCAATGCCGCCAGTGATACCAAGTACTATTTTTTTATTTTGCAGAGCCATTGAATTTAAACCATTTGATAATTAGAACGTTGTGATACTCACAATAATTTATGTGCTTAAGATAACATAAAGTCGGTAGGAATCGTTGTCTTGAACCATAATTATTACTCACATTAACGTGAGCAAGTGTCAATACAAGGAGTTATTCATGACTGATCATCATTCTATTAAAGAATGGCCTCAATTAATGAGACCACGTGAAAAGCTATTAAAGCTTGGCGCACACACATTATCAGATAGTGAATTGTTGGCTATTTTTTTACGTACAGGAATGAAAGGGTGTTCTGCAGTTGAATTATCTAATCGATTATTAGTAAGTTTTGGTGGCCTCAATCCATTATTGATGGCAAATGAAATTGAATTTTGTGAACATTTGGGATTAGGGCCTGCAAAGTTCGCCCAATTAAATGCCGTGTTAGAAATGAGTAAACGGTATTATCAGCATGATTTATCTAAAAGCATCACGCTAACAAGCTCAAATGCGGCATCAGATTATCTAACTCAGTTATTAAAACACCTTCCTTATGAAGTTTTTATGGTTATTTATCTTGATAGTCAACATCAACTAATTAGTTGTGATGAACTATTTAGAGGGACAATAAATGCAGCCAATGTTTATCCTCGAGAAATCGTGCGAGAAGTGATAAAACACAATGCTGCAGCCGTTATTCTCAGTCATAACCATCCCTCAGGCATTGCTCAACCAAGTGATGCAGATCGGCGAATTACACAACGAATAGTTGATGCTTTGTTACTAATTGACGTTGCCGTTTTAGATCATTTTATTATTGGAACAAACGATCCTTACTCTTTTGCTGATCATGGTCTACTTTAATTGTTTTTTATCTGATAGAATAGCCGCGTTTTTGAGGGACAGTATTCTTTTTTCACAAAAAGAAAGAAATATAGCCTCTTTATAGAACATCACTTGATTAGGCGTTTGCTATGTCAAATAGCATGCGGCCCTCATTTGTGCTTTGAGCAATGGCCAAATGAGGCACATTTATAGCTCAAGCTAGTAGAAATATTTTTGGAGGACATTCATGTCTAAAGTATGCCAAGTAACTGGTAAAAAACCAGCAACAGGTAACAACGTATCGCACGCGAAAAATCATACGCGTCGTCGTTTTTTACCAAATCTTCACACTCACCGTTTTTGGGTTGAAAGTGAAAACCGTTTCGTTAAATTACGCCTTACTACTAAAGGTATGCGTATTATCGATAAGAAAGGTATTGATGTAGTATTAGCTGAAATGCGTACTCGTGGCGAAAAGGTTTAAGGAATAGATTATGCGCGATAAAATTAAATTGCAATCAAGTGCTAGTAGTCATTTTTACACTACAGACAAGAACAAACGTACTATGCCTGAGAAATTAGAGCTTAAAAAGTATGACCCAATTGTTCGTAAACACGTTATGTACAAAGAAGCTAAAATCAAATAATTGATTCTTCTTTATACATTGTGATAAAACCCAGCTTAGGCTGGGTTTTTTTTTATGTTCAGAATGAAAAAGGTATGCCTCGGTGCCATAGCTGGAAATTAGTTCCAGACATTTCCTAAGTACACACATTCATGTGTGCAATGGCAAAGAGAGGCGATGTTTAGGGTTTAATTAAGGAGATATTGATGAGGTTATCGAAACGTGCTTGGAATAATGTCTTAATTTTTGCCTGTTTAGGCATGATTATCATATTTAATTTAATGAGTGGTAAGTTAATTGATAATGCAGAAGGCAGTGTTGCTACTATTTTACCTGAGCAAAGCATGATTTTAACACTGGAGTACCCTAATGTATCTATTGAGCGATTAGGAACTAGTTGGCGAGTCAATCCTAGTGAAATTATTCAACCTGCTGATGTTGAAAGAATTATGAATACTTGGCTAACAATTAGTGGTGAAATAAGTTTAGCAACAAGTGATGAAGAAGGTTATCGGGTAACATTATGGTTAGCAGGTCAAGAGCATCCAATGAAGCTATGGATTCAACCTGAAAGCCAATTAATAACAGATATTTTGAATCAAAAAACATGGATAATTTCGCCAAGCCAATTAAATCAATTAACGGTTAAAACGAGTAAATAACATGCCTGAATTACCAGAAGTAGAAGTTAGCAGACAGGGCGTTAGTGTTCATTTAACAGGACAAGTGATTACTGATATCGTGGTGAGAACGCCAAAATTACGTTGGGATATACCAACGGCAGATTTAATGACGTTAATTGGTGAAAAAATTACAGCGGTAACACGTCGTGCTAAATATTTAGTTATTGAAACAGTTAATGGTCATATTATTTTACACCTTGGCATGTCTGGTAGCTTGCGGGTGATTGATAAAAATACGCCGTTAAAGAAACATGACCATGTTGATATTACGATTGATGATAAAGTTTTACGACTAAATGACCCTAGGCGTTTTGGTGCAGTATTATTTGCAAATAATAATGTCCAACATAAGCTTTTTGATAAATTAGGGCCAGAGCCTCTGACAGACGCGTTTGATACACAACATTTACAAGAAAAATGCTCAAAACGACGTGCTGTTATTAAGCAAGTTATTATGGATAATCCTGTTGTAGTGGGTGTTGGTAACATTTACGCTAACGAGGCGTTATTTTTGACAGGTATTCATCCACAAACCCCTGCAAATAAGCTAACTAAAAAACAAGTCGCACAATTAGTAGCCACAATAAAAGACGTGTTAACAGCGGCTATAAAGCAAGGTGGGACAACGTTAAAAGATTTTAGCCAAACAGATGGTAAGCCAGGGTATTTTGCACAATCTCTATTTGTTTATGGTCGAGGCGGAGAAGAGTGCTTACGTTGTAAAAGTGTATTACAAGAAGTGAAAATAGGACAACGGGCGAGTGTTTATTGCCCTAAGTGTCAGGTAGAATAAAAATATCTACCTGAATTAATATATAATATTATGAAAGAGCGAAAATGAGATATTCGTATCATGGCGGTAAGTCCAGTGAACGAATTATTGATGCTGTTGAAAATAAATGACAAACCTCAATGTTAAATTGTAAAGAAAGCCATTTAATTTCTTTAGAAAGATTAAACAAGATATAAGTTGAATTATTGGAAATTTTGGTAAATGAAAATTTTATTTGATGTAAAACATTTATACTATTTACCACAATATTTACCTGTTTATAAAAAACTCGTAGAGCGTGGTATTGCATGTGGGTTTATATTTTATAAAGATAAAGAACTTGATACTGTCATTAATATGGTTATTGATGCTGAAGAATTACCTGCGTTAATTGTGGATACTTGGAATAATGCTTTATTGCATTATAAACAAGAAAAACCACATTGGGTTATCTTTGGTGATGCTGTGCCTAATATAGAGATAATTCATCAGCATAGTAAAACAGCTTTAATGCAACATGGTATTGGCCCTAAATCTTGTTATTATGATGTTTCTCAAAACTTAACGACAGTTAGATTTGTGGAAGGACAGCACCGATTAAATCGACTATTAGGTTTGTACCCTGACGGAAATTTTGTAGATGTCGGGTATGCCAAACTAGATCCAATTATTAATAACCAATTTAATGCGATTGATTTATCGAGTCTTGGTCTTGATCCCAATAAACCAACATTATTGTATGCCCCAACATTTTATCCGTCTTCTATTGGTTGCTTTGAACGTGAGTTCCCTCAACAACTTAAAGAATTTAATATTATTTTAAAACCTCACTTTTTCTCATTAACGAAATCTAAGTATAAAAAACAGCAACAAATGTTAGATTTATGGGGAAAGCAAGATAACGTCTATTTAGCAAAAATTAGTGAATATAATTTACTACCCTTTATGGCTATTTCTGATGTGTTAATTTCGGATGCTTCATCGGCTATTTTTGAATTTTCAGCATTGAATAAACCTGTTGTTTGGTGTGATTTTTATAAGCTACGTTGGACTTATCGTGGGTTATTTAAGTATCGATTTAAACAGCGGTTAGATAGTGATATTGATTATTTTTATCCTATTGCCGAGCATGTGTCTTCTTATAAGGGATTAATAACTGCAGTAAAGAAGGTTATTAGTAACCCTGATTTAAAAAGTCAGCAACAAATAGAAATAACTGAAAAATTAGCAGGTAAAGTCGATGGCTTATGTTCAGACAGAGTCTGTGATGTATTATTGTTGAGTGAGTGTGTTGAATAGTCAACACACTTAATAATTTAAAGTGCTAAGACTGTTTTTTTGTTAATGCAGAACATACAATCTTAGGCGCAAACTCTTGTATGTCCCCACCATGTAATGCTACTTCTTTAACCAGAGTAGACGAAATAAAAGAATTTCCTTCTGGCGGGGTTAAAAATACACTTTCTAATGCTGAATAAAGGCGTCTATTAGCGTTAGCTAACTGAAGTTCATATTCAAAGTCAGATACTGAGCGAACACCACGTAATAAAATAGTAGCGTTATGCTCTTTAGCAAAATTAACTAATAAACCAGAAAAGCCAACAACAGTGACGTTGGCAATATGAGCAGTGACTTCGTTCGCTAACGCTACCCGTTCTTCTAAATTAAATAATGGCTTTTTAGTCGGATTATTAGCAACACCAACAACTATGTGTGGAAACATCTTAGCGCCGCGCTCTATTAGGTCTAGATGACCATTAGTGATAGGATCGAAAGTACCTGGATAAATAGCTTTGTTGTGCACAATATTGCCTAATATAAAAATCGTAAGTTATATTATCAAGTTTTTCGTACTATATGTACTAACAAAATCTTTTCTTCCGTAGAGGGTTGATTCTATTTTTGGTAGTATCCTTCTCCGTACGCGGATCTTTTAACTAAATGGAACAGAAATGACATTTCGATTAGTAAGTTTATTTGCCAGTATTGGTTTTTTAATTAGTTCATACGGAGTAATGGCAGGTGTTTCACCTTATTTACCATTAAAACTTAACCCAGTTTTTGAACTAGAAGTAGAGCGTTTAGTGACTATTACTGGCTATCCTACATTAAGAAAACCTTATCATATTGCAACCATGGTTGATTACTTGGATAAAGTGAAATTAACACATCCACAACTACATGGTCGTATTAATCGTTATATCGAACGATTTAAAACATCCGCAAATGTTACACATTTGAAAGCTGAAATACGCCTTGATGACTCAACATCTAAAACACTAAAAAATTCACGAGGTCGCTCGACAGATAATACATTTTATTCAGAATTTTCTGCTTTTTGGCAACCGAGTGAATATGTGATTGCTAATGTTGGTGGTGGTTATGGTAGTGAAGATCATGGGTTTAATTTTGGTAATTATATTTCAATTGGTAGTGACTATTTACAAGTAGATATTGGTTATCGTGAACATTGGTTATCGCCTTTTCAAGATCATTCAATGATTATATCGACCCAAGCAAAACCTATGTTGGGTATTACTTTATCAAATGTAGAGCCTATCACTGACTTTGACATTACTTATGAGGTCAGTTTTGGGCAATTAGAAAAAGTGGATGGGATAGTCTTTGATGGAACAACATCATCTGGTAACCCCGGCTTTTTAACTATGAATTTGGGCTTTAAACCATTTGATTGGTGGACAGTCTCATTGAATCGAACTATGCAGTTTGGTGGTGGCGATCGTGGTAGTGTTGATGCTGGTTCTATTTGGGAAGCTATAATCGATCCTGTAGGTTCAGATAATTGTGGTGGTCAATCATCTTTACAAGACTGTGATGATGAATTTGGTAACCAACAAGCGGCTATTGGCAGTCGATTTGATTTGTCATGGAATGATGTTCCTTATAGTCTTATTTTAGAAGTTGCTGGTGAAGACTCAGCGAATTTTAATAATTATCAATTAGGTAATGTTGCTTATAGTTTTGGTTTATTTATTCCTTATTTATCTCCAACAGAATCTCTTAATATTACAGCTCAATTTATTGAAGATGCATGGTATGTTCATCATTTATATCGAGAAGGCTATAGTAATGATGGCAATATTCTGGGACATTGGTGGGGAGATGAAAAAAGAGCAGGAGATGGTATTGGTGCTAATATTTTAAGCGTTAAATATACTAATGACTTATCAACTACCAGCCATCTTAGTGTTAAATACAGTACTATTGAAAATGAGTTTAGTGAAAGTAACGCTGCCGTAAATTATGATCGCGGACATTATGTTGAATTAGATTATAATTGGCAGTATAAAACTCATTTCTTAGGCTTACATTTATACGCAGGTAAAGATGTAAATGGTGATGGTTTTTCAAGTTTAGCCTTTTCTAAAATGTGGTAATTCTTAGGTTAAATAATGCGTATTATAACTTTTGGCACGTTTGATGTGTTTCATGTCGGGCACGTTAATATTTTAGATCGAGCAAAAGCTCTCGGTCACTATTTAATTGTTGGTGTATCGTCAGATGCACTTAATATGAGTAAAAAAGGCAGAAACCCTATTTATTCTCAACAAGATCGTATCCATATTATCAGTTCTCTTCGTTCTGTTGATGAGGTTTTTGTTGAAGAATCGTTAGAGTTAAAGGAACAATATATTTTAGAGCATAAAGCTGACATGTTGATTATGGGAGATGATTGGAAGGGGAAGTTTGATCATTTAAAAAACATATGTGATGTTGTTTATTTACCTCGAACACCATCAATATCAACTACAGCGACAATTGAAATAGTTCAAGGATTGTCTTAATAATTAAATTTAGCATCTTAAAATATCTACATATATTAAGATGCTATTTATATCGAGTTGTTTAATTGCTAGTTATCTAATGTGTAATTAGTTAACCCTTTTTCCATAATTAACGTTTCAAACTTATCTCGCACAGCTTTAATTGTAATATCATGCATTAACTTTGCACCTTTCGCTCTAACTCCCCATTTTACAATATTAAGCGGACGTTGTTGCTGACTCACAATATGATGATCGTAAACACTCACTACATATTCACGTGAGAAATAAGGGCCTGTACGACCAGGGTTACTGTGTGCGTATAAACCAATAACATGAGTCCCCATTGTAACTGCCATATGAGCAGGGCCCGTGTCAGGCGCTATTACAATATCAGCGTGTTTAAGCATGCCTAACATTTGTTTCAGAGACGTTTGGCCAATATAATTCTTTGGTGAAGAATCACATAAATTAATGATTTCTTCTCCAAGTTTTTTCTCTAATGATGTCGGGCCGCCACATAGAATTACGTCCCAACCGCGCTTAGCCGCATGGTCACAAATGGCAGCATAACCTTCAACTGTCCAATTTCGTTCAGCCTTACTCGCAGCAGGACTAATAATTAGCGTGCGTTTTTGTGGCTTAAAACGTGCTTTTGCCCATTCATCATCTGCGCGATCAAGAGGCATATTCCATGATGGTGTTGTATCTGTCACGCCAACCACTTGGGCGAATGCCATAAAACCATCTAAAACATGTGGCTGTGTTTGTTTGGCAATACGTCGATTTACAAATAACCAATGAGCTTCTTTAGCGCGAATTTTATCAAATCCAACTTTGAATTTTGCACTGATGCAAAGGCTAGCCAAGCTAGCGCGTAAAGCTACTTGCATTTGCAATAGCACATCAAATTTACGACCTTTTAATGTGGCTTTAAGATCTTTATAACCTTGAATACCAGCGCTTTTATCAAAAATAACAAATTCAACACCCGCTAAGCCTTCAAGTAATTTAGCTTCGATTTTACCAATTACCCAAGTGATTTTTACATCTGGCCATTTACGTTGAATTGCCTGTATGGCCGCAACACTGTTACAAACATCGCCGATGGCAGACAAGCGTAAAACGCAAATAGATTGTGGCTGTTCACTAGGGTATTTCATGAGAGATAACGTCAAATGATTTAAATTGATAACAGTTTAACATGAATTTATCCGTTGATTACCATCGACCTAATGATAGAATTATCAAAAATTGATTAAAGGTTGGCTCATTGAATTCTCATCTACATAAAACTGATACTCATTGGTTGTTACATATGCCTGAGTTAGTCGTGTCTACGCAATGGTTTGAACCTGAGTTTTGGCGTGAGCAAGATAAAATATTAGGTGAATCACGTGGTAGAAACGTGACATGGTTTGTTGGTGAAAAAGAAGAACCAATGGTATTACGTCATTATTATCGTGGTGGCTTAATTGGAAAATTAGTTAATGATCAATATTGGTTTAATGGCATTAAAAATACCCGTGCCTATAAAGAATATGAACTATTAATTGAATTAGAAAAACGTGAATTACCAGCATGCCGTGTTATTGGTGCACAAGTTAAAAAATTCGGATTAATCTATCGCGCTGATTTATTGATGAAAATGGTTGATGGTGGACAAGATTTAGTGGCACGATTGACGAAGAAAGAGCTTGATGATGCTGTATGGCGAGAAATTGGAAAAACGATTGCTATATTTCACTCTCAACATGTTTATCATGCAGATCTTAATGCTCATAACATTTTAATTAATAAAGAAAATAAACCATGGTTAATTGATTTTGATCGTGGTGAGATTAAAGCTAATCAAGGGCAATGGTGCCAAGATAACCTTGACCGGCTATTACGCTCATTTAATAAAGAATTAGCTCAACTACCAGTATTTCATTTTACGTTAGACAACTGGCAAACATTACTGACGGCTTATAAATCTCAATTAAACACGTAAAATATTAACTTGAGTCGATACCCAATTCATTAATCGGCTCAATGTTCCTTGATTCTCTTTTACGACATTTAACGCATTTTCCCCCATGGCCGATCTGCGCTCTTCATCATTAATTAGTTGGCTAACAAGAGCTGTAAGCTGTTCTGAATTTTTAATAGTTTCTAATCCACCTGCGTCTATTAATTTATTACTAATATCACTGAAGTTATAACACGATGGTCCCATGATAATAGGCTTGCCTAATGCAGCAGGTTCAAGTGGGTTATGACCACCACGTTCAATTAAGCTACCACCAATGTAGGCAATATCAGCAAGGCCTAATAATAAGAGCATTTCCCCCATAGTATCGCCAATAACCACTTCACATTGTTCATTTGGTATTTGTTGTTGGCTACGGCGTATGACGTTAAAGCCTGCGTTTTGTGTGAGTGTAGCCGTTTCGTCAAAACGCTCACTATGACGAGGGATTAGTACTAATAATAAACTAGGAAATAGCGTTAGTAATTGTTTATGTGTTGCTAATATTTTTTCATTTTCACCTGGATGTGTACTACCAGCTACCCAGACTAATCGACTCGGTGCCCATTGTTGTTTCAATATCACTTGTTGTTGTTTTAATTCATCTTTTATAGATAGCTCGAATTTAATGCTACCACCAATATTTAACTTATTATTAGGTAATCCAAGTATTTTAAATCTATCAGCATCACTTTGATATTGCGCTGATACTTGTGTGATTTTATTAAGCATGTCATGCATTAATGGTGCAGCTTTTTTAAGATAGCTCTGCATAGATTTTTCAGACATTCTGGCATTGGCTAACAAAATAGGCGTGTTTCTTTTATATAATTGATGAATCAAGTTTGGCCATAACTCGGTTTCCATCACAATGACTATATCTGGCGTAACTTGTTTTAAAAAACGTTTAACACTGCCAATTAAATCAAGAGGAAGATAGCAATGAGCAACTTGTTGCCCGAAATTTCTTGTAACAACGGCGCTACCTGTTGGTGTACTGGTTGTTACTATTATTTGATGATTAGGATAATCAGAGATTAATTGATTAATCAGTGGTGTTGCTGCAATTGTTTCGCCCATAGATACACTATGAATAAGAATCACAGGTTGAGAAAAATTGAATTTTTTAAAGCCAAATCGTTCACTTAGTCTACCGCGATAATCATCACTTTTAATTGCTCGATAACATAAGTAAACAACAATTAATGGCGTCATTAAATACATTAAAATATTATAAAAAAAACGATTCATGATGAGTATTAATTCCGAATGAGGTTGACGATAATGACGATAGGTATGAAGTGATTATGATACGCGTTTTTTAGCTTATGTGACAATCTCGATTTGAAGCCAAGAATTTAAAATCCTTTAAAATAAAGAAAATACCTGTAGCTATATCATATGAATATGATTCCATTTAATATACTCAATATGTTTAAGGGATAAAAGACAAGCTGTACATCTACCGTTAAGCTAAACCCTTTTAAAATCCTGTTAATTAAAATAATTTTTGGAAATATTTATGAAAAAGTACTTATTAGCTTGCGCATTAACGTTAAGTGTTTCAACTCATGCTAACGCAGAAGGTTGGTTCGATTCTATCAAAAGCTTAGTGGGTTTAAGCGACTCAACAGAAGAAGTTAAAAAAAGCGCAGAAGTTACTAAAGCAGAAACTACTGTAACTAATGCAACACAAGCATTAAGTTCATTTGATGTTGCTGGTTTAGTTGGTAGCGTAAGCGAAAAACTTAATGTAAGTAATGATCAAGCTGAAGGCGGCATGGCTTCATTATTAAATTTTGCTAAAGGCAACTTAGGCAGCACTGATTACACTGAGTTAGCTAAAAGCTTACCGGGTGTTGATAGCTTATTAAGTAAAGTACCTGATGTAAGTGGTGCAAGCAGCGAAGGTCTTGGTGGTTTATTAAGTAAAGCATCTGATTACAGTGATTCACTAAAAGCGATTAATACGGTTAAGCAACAATTTGAAGCGTTAGGTTTAAAGCCTGAAATGATTACACAATATATTAATCAAGCGCAAAGCTACCTAGATACAGATCAAGGTAAACAAGCTAAAGATTTATTAATGAAAGGTTTGTCAGCTTTCGCTGGTTAATCAATGAAGTAGTGCATTAATTAGATAATACTTAGTGTATTAAAAGCCTGAAACATTATGATTATGTTTCAGGCTTTTTTATTGCCATGAAATCAACATATAGCTTTTGCATATGTAATGTATATTCATTTTTGCGCTAGCGTGAGATACGAGTTACATTAATGCATAATCACAACAATCCTACTTAAATCTAATACAGTGAACCGTGATAAATGAAAACAAAAGATAAAGTAATTCAAGGGAGCATTGAGTTATTTAATTTACATGGCGAGCGTAATGTAACCACTAATCATATTGCAGCTCATATTGGGATAAGTCCCGGTAATCTTTATTATCACTATCGTAATAAAGACGATATTATTCGCTCTATCTACAAGTTATACGAAAAAAACCTCGATCAAATGTTCCAGCCGCAAAACTCCAATAGTGCAGGTATGGACGAAATGATGTACTACCTTGATCGTGTCTTTTATTCTATGTGGCAATTCCGATTTTTTTACGCCAATTTACCTGATATTTTAGCGCGAGATAGTGAATTACAGGAACGTTACTTGGTTGCTCAAAAATCCTTATATAACAGAGTTATTGGGACGTTGTCAGAGGTTAGAGACCAAGGTTATATTACGTTAGATGATGAAATGATGGATGATTTAGCGCATACCCTTAAGCTCGTTGTTGCTTTTTGGGTGAGTTATCAACACACTCAAACACTCACAAACATTACACAAGTCACTATATCGAAAGGGGTTCTAAAAGTGATTAATATAGTCAAAGGCTATTTAACTGAAAGTGGCTTGATTTATATGAAAGCAATTGAAGAAAATTATCTAGCAATGACGAAATTACAGGAATCAGAGCCTAAATTAGATTAGAAAATCTAATGTATTTAAAATTTTTTATTAAATTCTTATTTAATATCAACCTATTGAAAATCGAATATATCCTCACCATGAAATAAACTAATTGTATGCAATATATCATATCCTGAGGGTGTATTATTTAAAAAATCGGACTAAACTGAGTCATACCTTGGCTTGTTTTTTATACATTATAAGCCACTATTTCATTATTAGGAGGCGTAATGTCAGCAGCATTTAATCAGTTTATTACTCAACAAATAGATCAAGTAAAAGCCGAAGGTTTATATAAATCAGAGCGTTTTTTATTATCACCACAACAGCCGGGAATATCCGTAGCAAATGGTGATGTTATAAATTTCTGTGCTAATAATTACTTAGGTTTAGCTAATCATCCAGACCTTATTGAAGCGGCAAAAGCTGGTTTAGATCATAATGGTTTTGGTATGGCGTCTGTGCGTTTTATTTGTGGCACGCAAGATATTCATAAGCAGCTTGAAAGTGATTTAAGTGCATTTTTAGGTATGGAAGATACTATCCTATACTCTTCATGTTTCGATGCGAACGCTGGTTTGTTTGAAACTTTGTTAGGGCCTGATGATGCGATTATTTCAGATGCATTAAATCACGCATCAATCATTGACGGTGTTCGTTTATGTAAAGCAAAACGATTCCGTTACGCCAATAACGATATGGCAGCATTAGAAGAACAACTTATAGCTGCTCATGAAGCTGGTGCTCGTTTTAAGCTTATTGCGACTGACGGTGTTTTCTCAATGGATGGCGTTATCGCTAACTTAAAAGGTATATGCGATTTAGCAGATAAATATGATGCTATGGTAATGGTTGATGACTCTCATGCTGTTGGTTTTGTAGGTGATGAGGGCCGTGGTACTCATGAATACTGCCAAGTCATGGGCAGAGTAGACATAATCACAGGCACTTTAGGTAAAGCATTAGGCGGCGCGTCGGGCGGTTTTACATCAGCAAGTAAAGAAGTGGTTGAATGGTTACGTCAGCGTTCTCGTCCTTATTTATTTTCAAATTCACTAGCGCCAGCGATTGTAACGGCTTCAATTAAAGTATTAGACATACTTAAAGATGGCCAAGCACTGCGGAATCAAGTGAAAAGCAATGCACAATATTTTCGTGAAAAAATGGGCGATGCTGGTTTTGAAATGGCAGGTGCTGATCATGCCATTGTCCCCGTTATGTTAGGTGATGCGAAGCTTGCTTCCACCATGTCTGACAAACTCCTCGCTAAAGGTATTTACGTTATCGGATTCTCTTTTCCTGTTGTACCTAAAGACCAAGCACGTATTCGTACGCAAATGTCGGCTGCTCACACTAAAGAACAACTTGATCGGGCTATCGCAGCATTTATCGAAGTAGGTAAAGAACTTGGGGTAATTTCATAATGAAAGCATTAAGTAAATTAAAAGCCGAAAAAGGCATTTGGATGGTTGATGCTCCCACGCCTAAAATGGGCCATAACGATCTACTAATAAAAATTAAAAAAACCGCGATTTGCGGCACCGACATGCATATTTATAACTGGGACGAATGGGCACAACGCACTATTCCTGTACCAATGACTGTTGGTCATGAATATGTTGGTGAAGTTGTTGGTATAGGCCAAGAAGTTAAAGGTTTTGAACTTGGTGACCGAGTGTCAGGTGAGGGGCATATCACTTGTGGACATTGTCGGAATTGTCGTGGCGGCCGTACTCATTTATGTCGTAATACGACTGGTGTTGGTGTAAACCGCGAAGGGTCGTTTGCTGAATTTTTAGTGATTCCTGCTTTTAATGCGTTTAAATTACCAGACGATATTTCAGATGAACTCGCTGCTGTATTCGACCCTTTTGGTAATGCAGTTCATACAGCTTTGTCATTTGATTTAGTTGGAGAAGACGTCTTAATCACAGGTGCGGGACCTATTGGAATAATGGCAGTGGCTATTTGTAAACATGTTGGTGCTCGTCATGTAGTTATTACTGATGTGAACCCTTATCGCCTAGAACTTGCCAATAAAATGGGCGCTACGCGTGCTGTGAATGTCGCAGAAGAATCGCTAGATGACGTAATGAATGAATTAGGCATGTCAGAAGGTTTTGATGTTGGTATGGAAATGTCAGGTGTTCCTTCAGCATTTCAAGGCATGTTAAATAGTATGAATCACGGCGGGCGTATTGCTATGTTAGGAATTCCACCATCAGACATGTCAATCGATTGGGATAAGGTTATCTTTAAAGGATTAGTTATCAAGGGGATATATGGTCGTGAGATGTTTGAAACTTGGTATAAAATGGCAAGTTTGATTCAATCGGGCCTTGATATTTCACCAATTATAACGCACCACTTCCCCATTAATGAATTCCAACAAGGCTTTGATGCAATGGCGTCAGGGCAATCAGGAAAAGTCATATTGCATTGGGATTAATTTATTAATCAAAACACTAATGACAAAAACGCCCAATAATCATTATGAATATTGGGCGTTTTTCATTTAATCTGATAACTTTCAAGTTTATTGTAAAATACTACTAATTTTTTATCTATATTACAATGGTTTAATGAATTTAAGTGTCATTCTATCACTCTCACCAATAGCTAATACTTTCTCACGTAATGACCAATTAAACGTTGATCCTTTTAGGCTCGGAGGCAAGGAATACAACCCGTTTGGATAATCTTTTGTATCTTTAGGGTTGGCGTTTATTTCTGCACTATCTATTAGTTGAAAACCAGCCTTTTTCGCTAGCATAAGCACGTGCGATTGGTTTACATAACCATTTTTACCTTTGGGATCTTGAGGTATCGATTCGTCACCACGATGATCAACAATACCAAATACACCATCTGGTTTTAGCATGTTAAAAATAGCATCGAAATATTCTTGAGCTGGATTGTTATAAATCATAAAACCATGAGCACGAAATACCAACACACGATCTGCACTATTATCTTTTACAATCTCAGTTGCTTTAGGAAAGTCGCTATTTGAGCGAACAGGAATGTATGTTCCATCGTCAGCTAAATAGGGATCCAAAATGCTACGATACCATCCACCTTGACCGCCGGGCCAAATTTCAACAACCGTTTGGGTACTTTTGACACCAAAAAAAGTTAAAGTCTCTAACGGATGGCGATATTTATTGCGAGCGCGAGTTCTCTCAGAGCGTGTGTCGCTCTCAATTAATGTTTGCAGTGTTGCTGTTTCAGTACTAGTTAACGTAGCGGCTACATCAGCGAATGCTGAACTAGTGAATGTCATTGCAAAAGCAGCAATGAGGATTAAAATTTTCATATATTAACCTTTAAAAATGAAAACAAGAAATTATTGTTACATCTCAAAGACCGCAGTAATGTATAAAATATTCCCATACTTAATTAAATGATAAATCATGTACTTTGAGCTTTATCTGATTAGATTTAAAAAGCTAAATTATTAATACGTATTAGTTTATTAGCTATGTGAAGGTTTTAATATGTGGATATGAGATGGCTTTGTTAAGGTTATAATAAAGACGGTCGATACAATGTTTATATAAATATTGCACCAAACGCCTTTAATAATTAATTAGATTTTGAATTGGCTGACAAGTTTGTCTAATTTGTTACTCTCAGTTAACACATCTTTTGACACGTCTTGTGCTTCAGTACTATTTTCAGTTAATAATACAACGATATCCTGAATTTGATTAACATTACGATTAATTTCTTCAGTAACAGAGCTTTGCTCTGTTGTTGCTGTTGCTATTTGCGTGGCCATATCATTGATTGATGTAATTGCACCAGTAATCGATGTCAAACTATCTGAAATAGCACGAGAAGAATCAACAGTACGCCCACTTCGTTCTTGACTTAATGACATCGCATCCATCGATTGTGTTACTAAGCGATGTAACTCCTCTAGCATTTCATTAATTTCAAGTGTGCTTTTTTGTGTTCTACTTGCTAGGTTTCTTACTTCATCCGCTACAACAGCAAAACCACGTCCATGCTCACCTGCACGTGCAGCTTCAATGGCAGCATTAAGTGCTAATAGGTTAGTTTGATCAGCAATAGCTCCTATCACTTCTAATACATTATTAATTTTCTTGGATTGTTCATTTAAAGAATCCATGCAAAGTGATGCGCTATCAATTTCTTCAACTAAAGAAGATACTTCTGTTAATGATTCTTGAACACGATCTTGTGCATTGATAACGTCAATCGTCACCGCTTGTGTTGCTTCTGCAACTTGATTTGTATTACTAGCAACTTCATTTGCAGTTGTCGACATTTCAGTAATGGCCGCAGCAACCTGATCTGTTTCATTGTTGTGAGATGATAACTGAGAAGCAATATTGTTAGTTTGTTCACTCATATCGCTTCCAGATTGATTAATGCTGATTGTTGCAACATTAATATCACTGATAATATGTCTTAATTTTTCTACAAATTGATTAAATGAATTTCCTAACTGTGCAATTTCATCAGTACCAGATACATGCAAGCGTAGTGTTAAATCTCCTTCACCTTGTGCAATATCATTTAAATTATCAGCCATACGTTGAATAGGTCTAACCATTTTAGCAGCCGTAAAAAATATAATAGCTGCGGTAGTTAAAATTAGCCCTAGTGATATTAATAAGGCAAATATTATTTTCTTATTTAACTCACTCTTTGCTATATTTTGATAATTAAGTACGTTCTCTTCAATATCTTCGATGTAAGCACCAGTACCCAACATCCAATCAGTCCCTGGTACCATAATAGAGTAACCTAATTTTTCGATTGGAATGGTCGAATCAGGTTTTTTGAAATAAAATGAATATGTACCATTTCCATTTTGTGCAGCATCTAATAAACCAATAATAAATTTATTACCTTTTGGATCTTTTAAATCAATTAAATTTTTCCCCTCTAAAGCAGGATTGGCAGCATGAAATATATTAACGCCTTTTGTGTCAAAAATATAAAAATAACCTGCAGGACCGAAACGAATATTACGCAAAGCTTTTTTTATATCACCATTACTTTTTAAGGATTTTTGATAATCAATAATACCTAAAGCAACCTCTGTGATTTCTTTAAGTTGCATATTTCTTTCTTTAATTAAAGAGTTTCGGAATTGAGTCACGTCACTTTTTAACGCATTAGATTCAGTTGTGTAATAACCAGAAACAAGAAAAATAACGACAAGGCTCATTGGTAGTAAAGTAAGCAGCAATAGCTTATTTAGTAGATTTAATTTATTCACAAAAACTCCATTTACTGATTAATTGATTGCTATTTTAAATAGCATATTGAATCATTTATTTTTTATATTACATCACCTAATAGTATTAAAATAAGTGTGTGAAATTTATTATATATTGATGAATATGAATTATGATAATTAAATAGAGTAACAACATAATACAATATCAATTCTCAAATTGATAAGCTCTAATCAACGCTAAAAAGTCATCACCGAATTTTTCTAACTTACGCTCGCCAACACCATTCACACGTAATAATTCAAATGGACTTTGTGGTTGCTGCTCAGCCATTTCTGCAAGACTTGCATCGTTGAAGACCACGTAAGGCGGTACTCCTTGGGCATCAGCAATTGTTTTACGCAATGTGCGTAACTTAGCAAATAAGATTTCGTCGTAATCGTAATCATCTTTGCGAGATCTACCTTTGCCGCTACTTGCGCTTTTACTAATGGCTTGTAGGCGAGGCACAGCAAGTTCGATAACTTGCTCACCTTTTAACGCGGCACGTGCTTCAGGGTTAAGCACTAAAATTGAACTACGAGTGATATCTTGGCGTAAATATCCCAAGTGAATAAGTTGCCTAAATATACTGAGCCAATATTCTGCGCTGTGCTCTACGCCGATACCGTAAGTACTTAACTTATCATGTCCGTACTCAATCACTCGTTGATTCTTAGAACCTCGTAAAACATCTATTACATAAGCCACACCAAAGTTCTGTTGAACTCTGAATACACACGATAGTGCTTTTTGTGCTTGTACTGTACCGTCAAAATGTTGAGGAGGGTCAAGGCAGATATCACAATTACCACATTTGCTAGTACCATATTCATCAAAGTAATGAAGTAGAACTTGGCGACGACAGGTTTGTGCTTCTGCAAATGCAGTCATTGCATTAAGTTTTTGATGTTCAACTTGTTGTTGGGCAGGGTTGTTACCTTGTTCAATTAAAAATCGAACACGACCAACATCACTAGGGTCATAAAGCATCACCGCTTCAGCTGCCATGCCGTCGCGACCTGCACGACCAGTTTCTTGATAATACGATTCAATATTTTTAGGAATATTGTAGTGAATAACAAAGCGCACATCGGGTTTATCAATACCCATTCCAAATGCTACAGTCGCTACAACGATATCAGTGTCGCCACGAATAAAGCTTTCTTGAACACTCATACGATCTTTGTGTTCCATGCCGCCGTGATAACCCAATACGCTATATTGTTGCTGTTGAAGTTTGAATGCTATTTCTTCAACTTGTTTACGCGTGGTGCAATAAATAATACCTGAATTCTCATTTTGAGTTTTTAAGTATTGCAGCAACTGTGTAAAAGGTTTGTACTTTTCATACAAGGTGTAGCGAATATTGGGTCTGTCGAAACTAGACTGATGATAAAACGGGTTGTTTAAGTTTAATCGAGTGGCAATTTCTTTACGCGTAGCATCATCGGCTGTCGCTGTGAGTGCCATAATAGGCGGCGTTGGTAATACTGACTTAATATGACCAAGATTTGCATATTCAGGCCTGAAATCATGTCCCCACTGCGAAATACAGTGTGCTTCATCAATAGCAATTAGAGAAATATGAAGCTGTTGAATTCGTTCGAGAAAATTGGGTTGTAATATACGTTCTGGTGCTACGTAAATAAGCTTAATTTCACCCCATTGCATTGCATTAAGAACAGCCATACTTTCTTGATGAGTTTGACTCGAATTTAAATAAGCAGCAGCAACCCCATTGGCTTGCAGAGTATCAACTTGATCTTTCATTAACGAAATAAGCGGTGAAACAACAATAGTTAAGCCGGGTAGTATTAATGCTGGAATTTGAAAGCATAATGATTTACCGCCACCAGTAGGCATAATAACAAGGTTATCACGCTGGTTTAACGCTTGCTCAATAATGTCTAATTGACCAGCACGAAATTCACTATAACCAAATACTTGGCTAAGAACTTGTTGCGGTGATGATGTTTGCTGCGACGCTTCCACAATATCTCTTTAATAATTAGTTGGAGTATAAGGCTTATATAATCCTAAGCTTGTAGTGTAATAGAGTCGATGCTGCTTGTCTTATTAAATGTAGGTTTAATGAGGCAGGCTATATTCTGATATGGAATAGATAATTAGATATTATGTACTATTGAATTTATACCTTTAAAACGATTGTAGTATATAGTGAATAAATACATGTTTTATTTTTTGGTGGCTTATTAATGATTAACATTCGTGTGCTTGTTCTACTTGTATTATGTTTCCTCTTCATGACGCCAAGTTATATTATAGCGAATGAAAAGCCACTAAAAATAGTGACTGAATACTTAAAGCCCTACCAAATTAAAAATGAAGATGGATCATTAGGCGGTTACGGAACCGACATCGTACAAGCTTTATTAACATTAACTAATAAAAAAGCTGATATAGCAGTATTACCATGGGCTAGAACATATCGAATGGCCTTAAATGAGCCGAATGTTTTGATTTTCTCTATAGCGAGAACGCCACATCGAGAAAACTTATTTCAATGGATAGGAACAATTAAATCTCACCAAATTTATATGTGAGGGATTAACCAGTAAATTTAAAGAAAAATTCAATTCAATTGAACACGCTAAGCAATATCGTATTTCAGTATCTAAAAATTACACTTCAGCTATTTTTTTACAACAACAAAAATTTCCTTACCTTTTTTTTACAACTAGACATACTCAAAATGTAGGCATGCTATTAAAAGGCCGTGCAGATATTATTTTGAGTAGTGAATTTGATTTATCAAATATAGTTAAAGCAGAATCATATTCATTAGCTAAGTTTAAAAAGTTAAAAGAAGTAAAAGCATTGAGCAATAATTTAAGTATTGCGTTTAGTAAGAATAGCGACGAACAATTAGTTAATCATTTTAGGAGAGCTTTTAAGGAGCTTAAAGGTAGTGGGGAGCTAGATAAAATAAAGAAAAAATGGAATATCATCGATAGATAATTTATGCAGATATCCTGATCTTATTAGAAAAATACTCATAATGAATGATTATGAGTATTTATAAAGTGCTTAATAATGGAATATTTATTCTATATCTAATTTTTCTGGAGACAGAATTACGCCTGTTGAGTCGGCGTAAATATGGTCTTCTGGTAGGAATGTAACACCACCAAAATTCACTGGGGTATCAACTTCACCATCAGTGTTATCAATGGCTAGCACTGGAATAGATGCTAATGCTTGAATACCAATATCCAACTCGTCAATTAAATCAACTTCACGAATGCAGCCATAAACAATAATACCTTCCCAGCCATTATCTAGTGCTAATTCAGCAAGTTCGAAGTCGACTAATGCACGGCGTAATGAACCACCGCCATCAATGACTAGTACTTTACCAATACCGTTTTCTTGCAATGTGTCGCGAACTAGTCCAAATGATTCATGACATTTTACAGTAGCAACTTCGCCACCAAATGAGTTACGGCCACCAAAATTGGCAAACATCGGCTCAACTACATCGACACTGTCTAAGTACATGTCGCATAACTCTGAAGTATTGTATTGCATATGCTGCTCCAATTATAAAATTCTATTATAAGATAGTAGCTTATGCCTGTATTCAATACTACAAGCAATATAGGTATGGCTTATTTTATATCAAGTTCTTTTAATTTACGTGTTAACGTATTACGGCCCCAACCTAATTTTTTAGCGGCTAATTGTTTGTGACCAGCACTACTAATTAAAGCACAATCAATAACCGTGCGCTCAAACTCTGGTACAGCTTGATCTAAAATAGCTTCTTCACCATTATTAAGTTGTTCCATACACCACATTTTTAACGCTTGTTGCCAATCGCTATGTTGATGTGTTGTTTTCTTTGCTTGTGTTAATTCAGGCGGTAAATCGTTAACTAGAATTTCTTGACCAGAAGCCATTACCGTTAACCAACGACACGTATTTTCTAGCTGCCTAACATTACCCGGCCACTCTAATTTAGTCATAAAAATTTGAGCTTCTTTACTCATTTTCTTCGCGTCTACTTTAAGTTCTTTAGCAGCCATAAGAAGAAAATGATTAGCCAGTGTTGGAATATCTTCACGACGCTCGTTTAAGCTTGGAATATGAATACGAATAACGTTTAAGCGATGAAATAAATCTTCACGGAAACCACCATCTAACACTAATTGTTCTAGATCTTGATGAGTAGCGGCAATAATTCGAACATCAACGTTGACTGGTTGATGCCCACCAACACGATAAAATTGTCCATCAGCTAAGACACGTAACAAACGAGTTTGAACGTCTAATGGCATGTCACCTATTTCATCTAAAAACAGTGTGCCACCGTTTGCTTGTTCAAAACGTCCTTCACGCACATTGTTTGCACCTGTGAACGCTCCTTTTTCATGACCAAAAAGTTCTGATTCAATTAAATCTTTAGGAATCGCAGCCATATTTAATGCAATGAAATTACTTTCTTTACGTGGGCTATGTTTGTGTAGTGCTTTAGCAACTAATTCTTTACCAGTTCCAGACTGTCCATTGATTAAAACACTGATGCTCGATGAAGCAAGACGGCCGATAGCACGAAATACTTCTTGCATTGCAGGTGCTTCACCAATAATTTCAGGTGTTGCTGCCTGTTTATTAACAGATTTTCGTGCGCGCTTTGTTTGTTCTAAGCTGTGTTCAATAGCACGTGTAATAAGACCTAGTGCATCATCAATATCAAAAGGTTTTGGTAAGTATTCAAATGCACCACTTTGATAAGCACTTACTGCACTGTCTAAATCCGAATGTGCGGTTATTATGATGACCGGAATATCAGGAAAATGTTGTTGAACTCGGCCTAGTAACTCCATACCATCTGTATCAGGCATACGTACATCAGATACAATTACATTCGGTTGTTCATGGGCAAGTGCTTCCCACAAGCTTTCTGCAGCCGCAAAACTAGCTACGCTAATTTTTGCACTTGAAAGTGCTTTTTCAAGAACCCATCGTATTGAGCTATCGTCGTCTAATACCCATACTTGTTCAGTCATTACGATTCCTTGGTTACTGGTAATAAAACAGTAAACTCTGTTTGTCCGGTACGCGATTTAAAATCAATACGTCCGTGATGTTGTTGAATTAGTGTTTGAGCAATTGATAAACCAAGTCCAGTGCCTTCAGCACGACCAGTTACCATTGGATAAAATAATGTGTTATGTAAGTGTTCTGGAATACCAGGACCATTATCTATAATTTTAATCTCTATTGCTAAACTATGGCGTTGACCATTAATTGTTATTTGGTTTGAAACACGAGTGACTATTTTTATTTCACCCACGCCTTTTAATGCTTGTATAGCATTTTGAATAACATTGAGTAATGCTTGCTGAATTTGGTCTTGATCAATAGATAAATCAGGAATGCTTGGGTCATAATCTCTTTTCAGAATTATTTTTTCAGGCAACTCAATCGACACTAGCTTAAGTATTTTTTCTAATACTTCATGAATATTATGATTTTTATGACTATGAAGAGTATTAGGACCTAATAATCGTTCGACTAAGTTATTTAAACGGTCGGCTTGTTCCATAATCATTTGAGTATATTCTTGACTCTCTTCATCAAGTTGACGATGAAGTAATTGCGCAGCACCACGTAAACCACCTAAAGGGTTTTTAATTTCGTGAGCCAAGCCTTTAACTAAATTTTTAGCTAATTGTTGCTGCGTTATTTGCTGCATTTCTTCTGAAATACGTTGTTGTTGATCTACTTGACGTATTTCGACTAATAAATAATGTGTATTATCAATATTGATAGGCGTTACGCTTAAATCGGCAGTAACACTTCTAAAATCAAGACAAATAAGGGTAGCTAAGTTGTCGGTAAAACCTTGGTCTGTTTCAAAAACTTGCGAAAATAAACTGCTGTTTGAGCTTAATTCATGAAAAAGAGTATTTAAATGGCTCCCTTTCATTCTTTTACTACTTAATTTTATTAATTGCTCAGCGGCTGGGTTGTTGTAACTGACGCACAACTTATCATCAAGCAAAATGATGCTTGAAACCATATGGTCAAATAAAGATTTATAAATGGTGGACACTGCAGCTCCAAAGTTTAATCACCCACAAGCACTATATTGGTGCGTTTAGGTGTGGATTGCAACATACAAAGCTAATTTGCGCGATTAATCGTAGCTTTATGCATGTAAACAATAATTTCTTTAGATGTAGCAAGAACATTGCCAAGACTTGATTGTAATTGTACTTTTATTTTTATAATCCCGCGGTCCATATTTTTTACTTGTAAAACAGTGCCTTCAAATGGTTCTAAATATGGTTGATTGTTAATTAATACTTGAGTCAAATAAGAATTATCATCTGGTACTTCTTTTTGCACCATAATGGTGAATTCACCTGGGTTGCTTCTAACTGAATCTCCGTTACTAGGTGAAACGATACTAATTGTGGGAGTAATAGGTACAGGTTCAGTTGTAGTGTATGACGCAATCGTTGGTAACAAAGGTGGTGCATCTTGTGAGTTTACAGGCGGTAGTGTTGCTGCAAGAGCCCCTGGAAAAGGTTTATCAGAATACTCAATTTTACCATTTTCATTTATTTTCTTATAAACAGTATAAGCATTAACAGGAAAGATAATTATAAATGCTAATACAGCAATAATAAATTTATGCATGATAGTTAAACCTTAAAGACATTAAGAGATAATAATGACGGTAAAATAATTAAAATTCAAATTTTAGGTATAAAAAAAGAGCCGTTAGGCTCTTTTTAATATTTATGTAATAACTAATGAAGCATTAATTATTTGATAAATAACATTTCTTGATATTTAGGTAGTGGCCATAATTCATCAGCTACTAATAACTCAAGTGCATCTGCGTATACGCGAGCTTCATCCATTAATGGACGAATAACGTCAGCACTGAAACGTAAATGTGCTTCAGTATTAGCAAAATCTTCTTTCGTTAATTCTTCATCAAGCTTAGTAATAGTTGCTAGTAAGCTATTAGTGTTTTCAGCAACTGCTTTAGTGATTGAATTATCTAACTCAATACCTAAGTCTAATACAGATGATGAAGCATGCGTTAATTCAGATAAGTAAGATAATGCAGCAGGGTAAATCTTAGTACGCGCGATATCACTTACTAATTTAGCTTCAAGCTCAATTGTTAAGTTGTACTGTTCTGCATAAACTTCGTAACGACTTTCTAATTCAACAGCTGATAAAACACCTGTTCTTTCGAATAAGCCAACTGTGTTTTCAGACATTAGATGCGGTAGAGCATCAGCAGTTGTAGGAATGTTTAATAGACCACGTTCTTCAACAGCAGCAGTATGCCATTCTGAAGAATAACCGTCACCACCAAATACAGCGTTACCATGTTCTTCCATTAACTCTTTTAATACAGAGATAACAGCAGCAGTTTGATCTTGAGTTGTTAATGCAGCTTCTAACTTCTCAGCAATCCAGTTTAATGAATCAGCAAGCATAGTGTTCATTGCTACTAATGGACCAGATACTGATTGTGAAGAACCAACAGCACGGAACTCAAAACGGTTACCCGTAAATGCGAACGGTGAAGTACGGTTACGATCGCCTGGATCACGGTCAAAGTTAAGAATTTGGTCAAGACCTAAATCCATTTCACCGCCAGTTGTAGAACCTGTTAATTTACCTGCTTTAATATCTTCGAATACTTTTTCTAATTGGTCACCTAAGTAAACAGACATGATTGCCGGTGGAGCTTCGTTAGCGCCTAAACGATGATCGTTTGAAGCAGTAGCGATTACAGCACGTAATAATGGACCGTACTTATGTACGCCACGGATTACCGCGCCACAGAACAATAAGAACTCTAAGTTAGAATGAGGTGTTTTACCTGGATCTAATAAGTTACCTTGTGTGCTGTTACCAACAGACCAATTTACGTGCTTACCAGAACCGTTTACGCCAGCGAATGGTTTTTCATGTAATAAACATAAGAAGCCGTGTTCTTTAGCAGTGTCCTTCATAGTGGTCATAAGAAGTTGTTGCTGATCAGCACCAACATTTGCAGCACCGTAGTAAGGAGCAAGTTCGAATTGACCTGGCGCTACTTCGTTATGGTGAGTTTTAGCTGGGATGCCTAACTTGTATAGTTTGTCTTCAAAATCTTGCATGAATACTTGAACACGAGCAGGGATAGCACCGAAGTAATGGTCATCAAACTGTTGACCTTTAGCTGGAGCTGCACCAAATAATGTACGGCCAGCTAATAATAAATCAGGACGGCTGTTAGCAAAGTTTTCATCTACTAAGAAATATTCTTGCTCTGGACCACAGCTTGAATTTAAATCAGCGATGTCTGTTTCGCCCATTAATTTCAATACTTTTTGTGCCGCTTCATTCATTGCTGAATTAGAACGTAAAAGAGGAATCTTCTTATCTAGTGCTTCACCTGTCCAAGACATGAATACACTTGGAATCATTAACGTTGCGCCATTCGACGTTTGTTGAATGTATGCAGGGCTCGTTGGATCCCATGCAGTATAACCACGTGCAGCGTTAGTCATACGTAGACTACCGTTAGGGAAAGAAGAACCGTCTGGTTCGCCCTTAATTAAAAGGCTACCAGTGAATTCATTGATAGCATTACCTTCAGAATTAGTCAGGATGAATGCATCATGCTTTTCTGCTGTAATGTTAGTCATTGGGTAGAAAACGTGAGAGAAAAATTTAGCGCCTTTAGATAAAGCCCAATCTTTCATTGCTGCTGCAACGATGTCTGCAGTTGCTGAATCTAAAGCTTTACCCGTTTGAACGGTTTTTTTAATCGCTTTATAAGCACTCTTTGATAATGCTTCTTCCATTTTATCAAGATTGAAAAGGTCTGTTGCCCAAATCTTATTCAACGGTTCAGTTTTTTCGAACGATAATGGTGCGCGATTTGTTATTTGATCAATTGCTTGCAGGCGGGTTTGATTTCCACTCATTTAGGGCTCCTAGGCGATAATATAAGGGGTTAATCTAAGTTAACCCTATCAATTCTACATAATTATTTAGTTACTTTTTGTAACAATGCAACTATTAGACCATCATTTTATAACATTTTAACTTCGTTGTTACATCATATAAATACTCAAATATTTTAAGTATTTATAGATTTACCTTAAATGTAAGCGCGTTTAATAATAAGGTTTTCATGCTAATACTTAGTCTATGAAAAACACTCAATTGCTCTATTGTGGTGCGTAAGTGCACCATAAGTGATCTTACGCCCGTTTTTGGTCATAATGATTACTACATGCCTTCTATGTCTTATGATAAATCCTTTTTAGCGCTATTAATGGTTTAAATATTATGTTTAATGCGATTACTAATTAAATAGATAGCTTTTAAAGGAAGTTGTCTGTAGAATTTGCCGCCTAATTTTTGTACCCGTTGATGGTGTATTTAATAGTTAGTAATTCAATATTACTTACTTTTATTAGCTAATTTAACGTGTACCCATGAACTTTGAATAATTCATGCTTATTGCTGATTATTCCTTTTTAGGCGAAAAGTATGTCAAATAATATTGCTATTACTGATATCAGTAAACTGCGTAACGTTGCAATCATTGCTCACGTTGATCACGGTAAAACTACCCTTGTAGACAAATTGTTAGCACAATCTGGTACAGTTGAATCTCGCGGCGACGCTGAAGAGCGTGTAATGGATTCAAACGATCTTGAAAAAGAACGTGGTATTACCATCTTGGCAAAACCAACGGCTATCGATTGGGATGGTCACCGTATCAACATCGTAGATACTCCAGGACATGCCGATTTTGGTGGTGAAGTTGAGCGTATCATGTCAATGGTTGATTCTGTTTTGTTACTAGTAGATGCTGTTGATGGTCCTATGCCACAAAC
>CALJMY010000095.1 GCA_937981905.1 uncultured Enterobacterales bacterium | reverse complement strand
TAATAATTGAGGATAATTTTCCTCAATTATTATTCCTAGTAATATAAATGACTAACATTAAAAATGTGAACATTCTTATAAAATAACAAGATAGCTATATCACGATTTAATAAGTTTCAATTAAATTCTGAAAGTATAATTCAAGTAAATATTGAAATTATCGCCTTATGTGATTAACTTACAGGCTAAAATTCAACGCTTATAAATAATTTTTTAAATGTCTGGCGCGTAATCAAACAACACAAGATCTATAATTAATATACACTCACAGCTTAATCACTAATTATATATATTGCTATGCCTACAAATTTGTCTGCCACACCACAAACTAATAACACACCAAAATATTCATTTATGGTGTCAGCTATCATTCTAATCATTATAAGTATCGCGTTATACACCATACAAACACAGTCATTACCCTTATTAGAATTTAACCGCTCAGCGATTACCAATGGCGAATTTTGGCGCTTGCTAACTGGTAATATAATGCACACTAACCATTGGCATTTAATATTCAACCTTGCTGGTTTAGTGATGCTGACGTATTTATTCAAACACTTAATGACTAATATTCATTTTGTTGTATTTAGTATTATCAACGCCATTTTAGTCAGCATACTTATTTATTATTTCACCCTGACAATTGAATACTATGTTGGTTTATCTGGTTATCTACATGGGTTATTTGTGTATGGTTGCCTAATCGAAATTAATAAAGGCATGAAAGGAAGTTGGCTGTTACTAATTGGCGTAAGTGCAAAAATTGGTTATGAGACTATTTATGGTGCGAGCAGTGAAATGAGTGAATTAATTAATGCGAGCGTAGCAACTGATGCTCACCTATTTGGCGCTTTAATATCTGTTGTTCAGTTTGGGATATTGATGATTTTTTTCCAACTACAGAAACTACCAAAATAACTTCACAATCAATAATCGAAAGATTTACACCAACAAAATAACAGCCGTTATTGTGTTGGTGCTTTTACTTTATTATCACAAGGACTTCTTAATGCTAAAGTCCGGCTAACTATCTCGCTAACAACTCCGTATTCAAATTCGTAATGACATCACGTAACTTAGCCGCTTCTTCAAATTCAAGATTACGGGCGTGTTCATACATTTGATGTTCAACGTCGACAATTTGTTTTTGAATATCTTTGGTCGTTAGTGTTTTATAACCCGCTTTGCTTTCAGCGACTGCATCTAATTCACCATCATCGCCAACATCAAGATAATCAGTGATTTTCTTCACTAGGCCTTTTGGCGTTATGCCGTTTTCTTCATTAAAGGCTTGCTGTAATGCACGGCGTTCAGTCGTGGCATCAATAGCTTTTTGCATTGATTTAGTGACCTTATCACCATATAAAATAGCGCGACCATTTAAGTTACGAGCAGCACGTCCGATGGTTTGAATTAATGAGCGTTCTGAACGTAAAAAACCTTCTTTGTCGGCATCTAAAATAGCGACTAAAGACACTTCAGGAATATCTAACCCTTCTCGCAATAAGTTAATCCCAATCAATACATCAAATTTACCTATACGCAAATCTCGGATAATTTCGATACGTTCAACCGTATCAATATCTGAATGAAGATAACGCGCTTTTACGCCGTGCTCTTCCAAATATTCAGCTAAATCTTCCGCCATTCGTTTGGTTAATGTAGTTGCTAATATACGTTCGTTCTTCGCAGTACGAAGTAGTATTTCACTGTAAAGATCGTCAACTTGAGTGCCAACGGGGCGCACTTCAATAATTGGATCAAGAAGTCCAGTAGGACGAACAACCTGACGAGCAATATCAACACCTGATTTATCTAATTCATAGGCAGCAGGTGTCGCCGACACGTAAATAGCTTGCGGCATAATAGCTTCAAATTCTTCAAATTTCAGCGGTCTGTTATCAAGCGCAGACGGCAATCGAAAACCATATTGCACGAGATTTTCTTTACGAGATCTATCACCTTTATACATAGCGCCAATTTGCGGCACTGACACGTGAGACTCATCTAAAATGATTAACCCGTCGTCAGGTAAATAATCAATTAACGTCGGTGGCGGCTGCCCCGGTTCGCGGCCTGACAGATAACGAGAGTAGTTTTCTACACCCGAGCAATAACCAAGTTCTAACATCATTTCGATGTCATAACTCACGCGTTCACTAATACGCTGTTCTTCAATGAGTTTACCCAGTGATTGCAATTGTACTTTACGTTCTCGAAGTTCTTCTTTGATTTTATCAATAGCGTCAACAATCGTTTCTCGTGGCGTTACATAATGCGTTTTAGGATACACAGTAAAACGCGCCACTTGTTTATCCATCGTGCCTGTTAGCGGATCAAAAAGTGTAATGCGTTCTACTTCATCATCAAACATTTCAATACGTACAGCTAGTTTGTCGGAATCGGCAGGAAAAATATCTAACACTTCACCGCGTACTCTGAATGTGCCGCGTGCAAATTCAATGTCGTTACGCTTATATTGCAGTTCAGCTAAGCGGCGCAGAATAGAGCGCTGCTCCATTACATCACCTTGGCGGAAATGTAATAACATTTTCATGTAAAGCTCAGGATCACCCAGACCATAAATGGCAGAGACAGAAGCAATAAGCACAACGTCTCGACGCTCAATTAAGGCCTTAGTGGCCGATAAACGCATTTGCTCGATGTGCGCATTGACCGCCGCATCTTTTTCAATAAAGGTATCAGAAGCAGGTACATAAGCTTCAGGTTGATAATAATCGTAGTAAGAAACGAAATATTCAACAGCATTATAGGGAAAGAACTCTTTCATTTCAGCGTAAAGCTGCGCTGCTAATGTTTTATTGGGCGCCATAATAAGTGTTGGACGTCCCGTTTTGGCAATAACGTTTGCCATAGTAAATGTTTTACCAGAACCTGTTACACCCAATAATGTTTGATGTGCTAACCCGTCTTCAAGACCTTCGCAAAGTTGTTTAATCGCGGTAGGTTGATCGCCAGCAGGCTCGTAATCACTAACGAGTGAAAATGTCATGATGGTTGTCCTGTTTTTGTGCTTGTTGCTTCAATATTTTTTGCTTCAATGATGTCATTCTCAATGATGTCATTCTCAATGATGTCATTCTCAATGCTTTCATTTTCAGTGCTTGGGCAAGTTACTTTTTGATCGTTATTGCCTAATAATTTTTTTAAATTAATTTTCATAATAATAAATGCCACAATACCGGTTAATACACCTGATAATGATACACCTATAATCAAGCCATTAATCTCATCTATGTAGCCACCTAAATAAGCTAACGGTAGCATTAACACAAATAATCTAACAATGTTCAATCCAACAGATATCATTGGTCGATGAAGCGCATTAAGTGATGAATTTGTCAAAATAGTAATCCCACCAAAGCCATGCGACAGTGGTAAAATCATTAAATATAAAACAATAATTTCAATCACTTTTTCATCTTCAGCAAAGGCATTCGCAATTAAAGATGAACAGAGAAATAAGATAATATAGATCACGGCCTGTAATAGCATCACAAAACGAATACTAGAGTAGTACGCTTTTTTTACACGACTGTATTGCCCTGCTCCAAAATTTTGACTAATAAACGGAGGGAGTGTCATCGATAATGCTAATACAACAATGACTGAAAAAGATTCAATACGACTGCCTACACCAAATGCCGCAACAGCTTCACTACCGTATGTAGCAACAATAGCAGTAAGGATACTTGATGAAATAGGTGTCATCATATTTGATGCTGCTGCTGGGAGCGCAATTGATAATACTTTATTACATGACTCTTTTATTTGCGTAAAATTATAGTTCCATCCCAACATATGGTAAGTAAATGTCACGCGATAAAAGACCAGAACACAACTTACTGCGCTCGCTATAATACTAGCAATAGCAGCGCCCTCAATGCCCATTTCAGGTATTGGGCCAAAACCAAAAATAAAAATAGGATCTAAAACAGCATTTAATATCGCGCCAATCCCCATCACTTGAGCTGGTGTTTTTGTATCACCAGAGGCTCGCATGACAGAATTACCGACAATGGGCATAATAATAAATAACGATCCAAACAACCACGGCGTCATATAAAGATCGATGATATCTATATTACTTGGCTGGGCGCCTATTGCTGAAAATATACCATCGTGAAAATACAGTCCTAGCATCGCTAAGCCATAAATGAACACAGCAGAAAGACCAAGCGAAACAGATGAATGCTGTCGTGCTTTCTCTTTATTTTTTTCACCCAGTGTTCTAGCAACCACTGCACTAACGCCAATACCCATACCTATGGCTAAGCTAATTAATGTAAAAGTAATAGGAAATGTAAAACTAAAAGCAGCTAAAGATTCGGTACCAAGCATACTGACATAAAGCGTATCGACAATATTAAACGACATCAATAACGCCAATCCATACATCATAGGGATTGTCATATTCTTTAACGTAATGTTCACTGGCGCAGTTAATAACTTACTTGAGCTCATGGATATGTCATTGTAAAAAATGGGTGAAACAGCTTACCAGATTGTAGAATGAAATAAACGATGTTAAATGTAATATAATCTATATAAGTTGATTAAAAAACTAACGATCGTTAACAAAAAAATATTTAACTTATTTGATCAAAACTATTGACTATTGTAGAACATTATTAGAAACAAGCTTTAAGGAAGTCTTAACATTGCTTGCTTATTACTCAATAAAAAAATGGAGTTATCCCGAGTTTCATAGCTAACAATCAGATAATATTGTCAAGTGAATAATTTTAACTTGCCAGTGAAGAGTTGTGATATAAAAACACTATTGACATAGATTAACCTACTGTTTTAAAACAAAATAACATATCTGGTCGTTTTTCATCTAAATCTTATAAAAAACGCAGTACCATAGGCTTTTAACGACTTACTAAATAAGAATAAACAGACTTATCCACAGAATTAGTGGATAACCCAGTCAACCTCAATGAGCACCTAGCTTTGTGTTTTTTATTTAATGAAGAAAAATTACTTAAATAAAAAAAATCTAATCTTTTTAAGCATAACGATCATGATCAATAATGTAATTGATGTTTGAATGAAACGATTTTAATTCAAGGTAATTCCACCTATTCTATTAATTATGAATAACTATGATAAATAAGTAATTATTTTTTTAAGATTCAATATTAATCGTTAATTATTCGTATTTTTTCGCGCTAAAGTTGCCCTATTTGTTTAAGTGTTGTTCAAACAATCATTTTTTAATGAAACGAGTATTGACAGGCAGCCAAGCAGTCTTTAATATGCGCTCCGTCTTCACCGACAATAATTCCCCAATAGTTCAGTTGGTAGAACGGCGGACTGTTAATCCGTATGTCGTAGGTTCAAGTCCTACTTGGGGAGCCAATATTTATATCATTTCAAGTAACACTCTATTTATCTTCTTCATGTTAAATCTTTAAAATAATCTTATTTATTAATACTCTATATCGTCATTCGTTTTAACTTATTACTCAATTTCAACCTTTCTCATACATATTTTATTATTTATTAAAAATATCTCTATCTATTTTCTTTAACATACAAAACGCTATATCTATGTTATGTCTTAAATTTCTTCTATAAATCACTTAATACCTACTCTGTATACGGTTGTTTCTCGCTTGATAAACGCGGATAATATGTCGCATTATTGCTGCTACGAATCATCACTTATGGTTGAATATTTTTTACTCTTAAT
>CALJMY010000094.1 GCA_937981905.1 uncultured Enterobacterales bacterium | reverse complement strand
TAAGTATTCATGAAACTATTTATTGCAGAAAAACCCAGCTTAGCAAGAGCAATTGTTGACGTGCTACCTAAGCCTCACAAAAAGAATGATGGTTATATTGAAACAGGTAATGGTGATGTTGTTACTTGGTGTATCGGACATCTATTAGAACAAGCGCCACCAGAAGATTACGATGTTAAGTATAAAAAGTGGGTAGTTGAGCATTTACCCATTATTCCTACTCAGTGGAAATTAAAACCTAAACTGAAAACCAAAAAGCAATTAACAGTTATAAAGAAGCTAATTAAAAAAGCTGATGTAATAGTAAACAGCGGTGACGTGGATCGTGTAACAATCAATCACTATATGTTTGACATAGGACTTTTCTTATATAATTCAATATATAAGTTAATTTTATCATTGCCTCAGCTTGACACCTCTATTAGAGTAAATACCTTGACAAAAAACGCCTCTATTATTGACAAATTCATCCGTAAAAATAGCCAATCATTGACAGCGTTTGACAATAATTGCTCACCATTAAATTCGATTAAGTATTCATGAAACTATTTATTGCAGAAAAGCCCAGCTTAGCAAGAGCAATTGTTGACGTGCTACCTAAGCCTCACAAAAAGAATGATGGTTATATTGAAACAGGTAATGGTGATGTTGTTACCTGGTGTATTGGGCATTTATTAGAACAAGCGCCACCAGAAGATTACGATGTTAAATATAAAAAATGGGTAGTTGAGCATTTACCAATCATTCCGACTCAATGGAAATTAAAGCCTAAACTGAAAACCAAAAAGCAATTAACGGTTATAAAGAAGCTAATTAAAAAAGCTGATGTAATAGTAAATAGCGGCGACGTGGACCGTGAAGGTCAAATTTTGATCGATGAAGCTATTAGTTATAATGGTGCAACTAAATCCCAAATCGATAATGCACTGCGATGCTTAATCACAGATATGAATTTTGCAGCCGTTCAAAAAGCTGTAAACAATTTAAAACCGAATAAAAATTATATTCCCCTTGCTGTTTCCGCGCTATCAAGAGCTAGAGCCGATTGGCTTTATGGTTTAAACATGACTCGTTTGTGTACTCTACAGGGGCAAAAATCGGGCTATCAAGGCGTTTTGTCGATTGGTCGAGTTCAAACTCCAATTTTGGGGTTAGTCGTTAATCGTGATATTGAAATAGAGAATTTCACCTCAAAACCTTTTTATGAAGTGCTTGCTCATTTCACGACAAAAAACGGCGAACAATATCAAGGGAAATGGAAACCGAGTAAAGCTTGTGAGCCTTATATGGATGAAGAGAAACGCGTCCTATCAATCAAGCTGGCTCAAAATGTTATAAACCGTATTAAAGATCAACCAGCAACGGTTGAAAAAGTCACGCAAGATAAAAAACAACAGCCAGCGCCTTTGTTGTTTAGCCTGTCGGGTTTACAAATTTCAGCGGCTAAAGCGTTTGGCATGAGTGCAAAGCAAGTCTTAGATGTCTGTCAGCAGCTTTATGAAAAGCATAAACTAATTACTTATCCTCGCTCTGATTGCCAATATTTACCAGCAGAACACTTCAATGACGTGCCGTCAGTAACAAGTGCCCTGAGTAAGGTCTCTAACAAATTATCGACGATGTTAAAAGGTGCTGATTTAACCAAAAAAAGCAGAGCATGGAATGATAAAAAAGTGAGTGCGCATCACGCGATTATTCCCACCGCTAAAAGCTCGCCAACGGGCTCATTAACCAATGATGAAGCTAAAATCTATGAAATGATTGCACGCCAATATATCGCGCAGTTTTATCCAAACTTTGAATATATGGATAAACAAATCAATACGACTATTGATAGTGGTTTATTTATTAGTAAGCAAAAAGACATTATAAATAATGGTTGGAAAGATTTATTCACTAGCGCTAATAACAGTGTTAATAAGAGCAAAGAAAACTCCGAATTTTCAGCAATTAAACTCCCTAACGTTATTGCTGGCGAATCAGTTCATTGCTCACAGGGTGAACTGGTAGAAAAAAATACCAGTCCACCTAAATACTTCACCGATGCCACCATATTAGGGGCGCTTACGGGTATCGCTCGTTATGTGACAAATCCTGAAATAAAAAAGCTATTAAGAGACACTGACGGCTTAGGCACAGAAGCAACACGTGCCGGTATTATTGAACTATTGTTTAAGCGTCAATTCTTAATCAGGCAAGGTAAAGACATTAGAGCAACCGAGGTTGGTAAAAAACTCATCACATCTTTACCTGCTCAAATTTCTCAGCCTGATATGACTGCATTGTGGGAATCACAATTAGAATCAATTAGCAGTCAAACACTCAACTATCAATCTTTTATTAAAGGTGTTGAACAGAACTTACAACAACTCATTGTTGAAGTTAAAGATATTGTGTTTACTGGTTTGCCTAAATCTAATGCGCCTAGAAAATTTACTAAGAAACGAAGTAGAAAACCCAAAAAATAAAGTGCTAACTCATGAAATCCATCGCTAATAATTTATTGAATGTCGAATTCATGTTTGGTGAATTAACATTTGCCGAATTTAAGGTTAAAATTTTCAAGCGGTTTAATACAACACGATTACCCGTTGTAAGCTCAGGAAATAACAAATCATTTGCCATCATCACATGATAACCATATTAGAAAACATGAGTAGCCATTAATATTCATTCAATAATTCTATTGCTAGAATGCGCCTGCTATTTTCTGTCAGAAATCATTCTGTCAGTAATGATAGTGATATAATAAATATCTAAACGAAATTATAGTTTGATTAGTCAATATTGTTATTTATAACAAAGTTAAAATAAAGGTAAGAGAAGTTAATGGTAGTCAGTAACAATCAATTG
>CALJMY010000093.1 GCA_937981905.1 uncultured Enterobacterales bacterium | reverse complement strand
AATCGTTAAAAATCTAAATACTAACGTTTAGATGTCTAGACATCTAATAGAAGTCACTATATAGTAGATTGATATTATAGAATCAATACATTATTTCAAGGTAGGTTATATTTAATGGACTCAGTATTACGCGCTAAATCTGAAGATGCCACATTTGGTGTTTACTTTATTGGCACAACTCCTCCACGTGAGGGAGTTGCTCTTGAGAAAGTTGAAGAAGTGGCTGACAAACTAGTCGCCCGTTTCGATAAAATTGATTACGACGGCCTCATTGTTTATGACATTCAAGATGAAAGTAGCCGAACTGACATTGTTCGCCCTTTCCCTTTTAATAAAACATTTGAGCCTTGTCATTATTCTCAAATATTAAGCAATAAAACTAATAAGCCTGTTATTACTTATAAAAGTGTTTCTTCGCGTGATGCTGATGATTTTAACCAATGGTTAGATACTAGTTGGAAAGAATATGGCGTAAGAGATATCGTATTGGTTGGTAGTCCATCATCTCAGGGCCATAAGACATTATCATTAACTGATGCTTATCAAACTCAACAAGAGAATAGTAATAACTACTATGTTGGTGGTGTAACTATTGCTGAACGTCATGCAAAGAAAGGTGATGAACATTTACGTCTTATCGAAAAAGATCGTCAAGGTTGTGAATATTTCATTTCACAAGCTGTTTATGATGCCCCTGCTACGATAGACATGTTATCTAGCTATGCACGTGAATGTCGTGCACAAGGTATTAGACCTAAACGTATCGTATTAACATTTACACCTTGCGGTAGTGAAAAGACATTAGATTTCATGAATTGGTTAGGTATTTCTATTCCCGAAGCAACGCGCTGGCGTATATTAGAATCTGACACGCCATTAAATGAATCAATTAAAGTATGTCGTAATAATTTAAATCAAATTATTGAAGCTGTTATGCCACTTAATATTCCGCTTGGTTTGAATATTGAAAGTTTAACAAATCGTAAAGAAGAAATTGATGCAGCTATTCGCTTATATAAATTACTTAAAGCAACATTAGATATGGCATTAGCCGAACGTGAACTAGAATCGATAGATGCTTAAATAACTATGTTACTTCGTCACTGTTAATAAGTGGCGAAGTAACATATTAACAGTAACCAAAGTTACACTTTATAAAACTGGTTTTTTTTATTCAATTATCTCAATAAATCGTTGACCATATCGCTGTATTTCAACGACATCAAAATTATCTACGGCAGTAGCCCAATCACGACAAAAATCAATCAATGTTACTATATCTTCGTCTATAGCAAATTGTAAAATTAAGACAATAAACTCACTAATGTCATCAATATTGTTTCGCTGTGTTAATTGATTACACTTTGTTAGATAGCCATCACGTAATAATGCATGTTGTCGGCTATCTATTGAAAAAACAATGACAGGACCAGCAGGTATATTATTACTTTTTTGCTCACGACTAAAAGGTAGATGCTTCTTTAATTCTTTAAGGATATCTTTCTTCAATACTGGTTTTTTAAGCAGGCCATCAAAACCATTACGCTGTGTAATTTCGTTTTCATTAAACATAATAGACGCTGTGAAAGCTACAATGGGTAATTGAGGTTGAAGCTGTTTAATTATCTTAGCAGCATCATATCCATTCATTTTCGGCATTCTAATATCAATAAAAACAAGGCTATATTCATGCTCTTTTATTTTTTCTATAGCTTCTAAACCATTCGTAGCAATATCGACTTTAATACCATATTGAGGAAGTAATTCGACTAACAGTTGTCTGTTGTATTCAACGTCATCAGCGACTAATACAGAGACATTATTAAAGTTAATTATTTGATTATCATTACAGTTACTTATAACAACAGGACTTCCTGATAGTGTTTCAACGTCTGGTAGCGTAAATGAAAAAGTAGATCCTTTACCCAACATGCTATCTACTGTTAATTCCCCTTTCATTAACTCAATTAACCCTTTACTAATAGTTAACCCAAGACCTGTCCCGCCATAATCTTCAATACTTTGTTCTTTGGGCTGCATAAAACTTTCAAAAATTAATTTCTGTTCTTTATCATCAATACCAATCCCGGTATCAATAATTGAAAAAGTAATATCAGAGTGAGTGATAGATTTAGTATTTGCATTAATATGAAGTTGGATACATCCTTGGTCAGTGAACTTAACAGCATTGCCAACCAAGTTAAATAATATTTGTCGTAATCTAGATTCATCTAACATGACAACATTTGGAACATTGTCATTAACTTCTACAATGAAGTCTAAATTTTTGTTCTTAATTTCTACTTCAAAAATAAGACCAACCTCTTCAATTATCCGATGAAGATTTGTCTCATTACATTTGATATATACTTTATTTGCTTCAATTTTTGATAAATCCAAAATATCATTGATTAACAATAATAATGAACTCCCTGCCGATCTAATGGTTTTTACATAAGAGATTAATTGTGGTTCTTTAATTTGATCAAATAATAACTCAGTAAAACCAATAATTGCATTCATCGGTGTCCGAATTTCATGGCTCATATTCGCTAAGAATGAGGATTTTGCTTTATTGGCTTCTATTGCTGCATTTTTAGCATCGATAATTGCATTTTCCATGTCAACACGTTCAGAAATATCAACTGCTAATGTTAAATACGCGGATTGTTGTTCAAACATAATAGATTCCATTGAAACCATCATAGTTCGTGTTTCTTGCGGCCAAGAGAATGCCAACGTTAAAGAATCAATACGACCATCATTCATATTCATGTTAATAAAATTTTGAAATAAACAAGGTGCATCTAATAAACTCGTAAATGGTTGCCCAATCAAGACTGACCTATCTATATTATAATCCTCGAGAACTTTGCGATTAACTGACTCAACAATTCCATTGGCACTAATAATCATGACTTGCGTAGGTAGTAGGTCTAATAATGTTTTGTAGTGTGCTTGTGCTTCTTGGCGTGCATTGATTTCACGTAATAAACGTTGATACCACAGTATAATTAACAAAATAATAAAAACGGCCGCTATTAATATTTTAAAGACTAAAACATAATCCACTCTAGCTACAAACTTATTCTTACCCCACCTATCTATGATCGCCTGTTTTTCTGTATTTGAAATAGAGTTAAGCACTTTATTAAAAATAGGAATTAATAGCTTATCTTTTTCATGCACGCCAAAAGCTAATTCTGTTGTTAATTCTGTACTACCAACAATGCGTACATTGCTGGTTCCCATAATGGCAATATGATAGCTGGCTTGAGCTAATGTCAGAAACAACACGTCTGTTTCGCCTGTTGCAACAGCTTTTAAGCCTTCAGTGATGGTAGTAAATTCGTTAAAATTTTGAGTTGGGTAGGCTTCTTTAATTGATTTTACATACCCGTAATCTTTAATTATTGATAACTGCAAATGGGATATAGACTGAACATTATCAACATAGTTTTGAGTGTTTCTCATTAACATCACAATTGGACTTGATAGATATACATCAGAATATTGTGTCGTATTGTCGAGTAAAGAATCACTGATTTCTGATATAACATTTACATCTTCATTAATATACTTTTGTACTGAGTCTTGCCAAGTATGACCAATATCTCGTTGTATCTTTATACCTAATCGTTGTTCAAACACATCTAAAAACTCAGGAACTATACCCACATAATCACCATGTTCATTTACGCCTTCATAAGGAAGCCAATTAGGATCTCCAGTAAAAGTTATGACCGGATTAGCTGCTAAATATGCTTTTTCTTGATCGGTTAACATAATATTATTTAGGAATGTATCGTGTACATTAACGGAGTATGAAATACCCAAATGAATTCTCGATATACGCTCGACATCATCAGCCGCTAGCGTGTTTATCATCTTATTAATAATTGTTAAGAAAATAGGTTCGTCTTTTTGAGTTAAGAAGTGTAGTTTAGTTTTTCCTGACGAGGCCATCATTTTAAGTGGAACTAAGGAAGTAATTCTTTGTTGTCGAAGAATATTGGTAATCGCATGATAATTATCATATATCAATTCCACACGCCCTTCATTTAGAGCCATGACAGCATCATGCAATGTGTCAACTTCAATAATAGTCATTTGGGGATAGTTATCGATGATATGATCAATTGTTGAAAATTCTTTAGGGAGTGCAACTCTTTGTTTAGTTAAGTTAGTAAACGTTTGTTTCGTTGACGATTCATTAGTGAAAAAGGATTCTAACCCTTGCATATAACTTTGCGAATAATCTCCAATCAAGTGGCGTTGCTGGGATTCTCTAATTCCCATAAGTAAGTCGATATCACTAGATTTGAACAAAGACAGATTGTTTTGCCAAGTGTCTGGTACAAACTCGATTGTCATCCCAATTTTTTGGGCCATACTTTCAATTAAATCGACATTAATACCACTAGCATCACCTTGAATATCAATATATTCAAAAGGTGGCCAATCTTTAGTTACTCCAATTTTAAATGGGGAGTTCTCTTTAATCCATAATTTTTCAATATCAGTTAGTTCATTGGATTTAATATCTATATCGTTATTTGTAGGCGCTTTTACAAAAGCAAATACAGATATATTAAAGACAAAACTAAATATTAATAGATTAAATATGATGAAGCTTTTTATAGATAAATTATGAAACTTCATGTGTTTGATGTCGTTCAATGATTTCTAGAAACTCATCTAAGTGGTCAAATAATATATCAACTAATACAGGATCAAAATGCTTACCCTGGCCCTCCTTTATATAAATTAGGGCATCTTTGACTGTCCACGCTTCCTTATATTTTCGCTTATGTGTCAATGCATCAAAGACATCAGCTAATGCAACAATACGACCATAAATGTGAATATTTTCGCCTTCTAGACCAGCTGGATAACCACTTCCATCCCATTTTTCATGATGTTGAACTGCAATAATAGAAGCAGCATTAATTAATCTACGCTTGGTGTTAGGAAAAAAGTTTAATGCTTTTGTAGTATGGGTTTTCATCACTTCAAACTCTTCAGGTGTCAACTTCCCTGGCTTATGAAGGATTTCTGAAGGTATAGCAATTTTTCCAATATCATGCATTGGTGATGCATGAAAAATAATACTTTCATCATCTTCATCAAGTTGGGTTGAGTAATGAGCGAGTAACTGAGCGCTTTCTGCAACACGCCTAATATGCTGGCCTGTTTCATCAGAAGTTAGTTCCATCATTTCCATTAACACATAGATCATTTCCCGTTGAGATAATTCAATTTCATCAAGCAATCTTTTTTGTTTAAATTCTGATTGACGATTAAGATGTTTTATATTTTGGGCAAGCTGACGTTGTGCAATTGATAGTGATAGATGAGTATTAACACGCGCTAAAATTTCATCAGGATGGAAAGGTTTAACGATATAATCAACAGCACCTAAAGAAAAACCTTTTGAAATAGATTCAACATCAGTTCTTGCCGAAATAAATATAATGGGAGATTTTTCATTAATAATAGATTTTTTTATTTGCTTACATGTTTCAAATCCACTCATTACGGGCATCATTATATCTAATAGAATAAGATCAAATCGTTCACGTTCACACATAGCAACAGCTTCTTCGCCACTAAATGAGAAAGATAGAGAAACACCTTCTTCTTTTAAAATACTTAATAATATTTTTACGTTATCAGGAACATCATCAACTACTAATATTTTAATATTACTACGATCCATTTTCACTCCGTTGAGATACAGGGTTAGTTATCAAAACTAAAAATTAGTATTAGCATATTACATCAATATAACAAAAAAATGTGACTAAAATGTCTGAATATTACACATTTGTTCTACCAATAAATAATTACTCAGTTAGAGCTTTGAATTCAAGACATAAAAAAAGCTTAAATCAAATTTAAGCTTTTTATAGTGTTGCCATAATCATTTACCTTTGCGTTAAAGAGTAAATGTATTAATAATTTTAGTTATTAATAAATGAAGCTACTGTATTAATTTCCATGCGGTTAGTTTCACCTTTAGGTGAACCCGGAGCACTTTTAGCGATAACAACTAAACTCTTATCGTTTAAGATGTTTTCCTTCAATAATGGAGCAATTGAGTTTTTGATTACATCTTTACGCTCAGGAACATCAACTAAGTACGCTTCAACACCGTAACTTAATGATAATAAACGTAATGATTCAGGCGTGTAACATGCTGCATAAATTGGAGCAGCAGGACGATGAGAAGCGATTTCACGTACAGTAGAACCAGTTGATGTAGGAACAACAATACCATCAACGTCTAAATCACGAGCAGATTTAGCAACTTGCTTACTAATGTAAGATTGTAAATTGTCTTTATCACCTTGCTCAGTATCTAAATTAATACCATGTGCAGTTTTTGCTTCAACATGAGCAGCAATTTGTGCCATTGTATCAACAGCTTCAAATGGGTAATCACCGTAAGCTGATTCACCAGAAAGCATTAATGCATCAGTACCATCTAATACCGCATTTGCTACGTCAGAAATTTCTGCACGAGTAGCACGTGGGTTTTGGATCATACTTTCTAACATTTGTGTTGCAGTAATAACTGGTACTTTTGCAGCAATACATTTTGCAATCATGTCTTTTTGTACTAATGGTACTTCGTAACCAGGAATTTCGATTCCTAAATCACCACGAGCAACCATTACACCGTAAACAACTTCTAAAATCTCGTCTAGGTTTTCAACACCTTCACGGTTTTCGATTTTAGCAATAATTTTAATCGATGATTTTTTAGCATCTAAAATGTTTTGTACATCTAAAACATCTTGTTTGTTACGAACAAATGAATGAGCGATGAAATCAACGCCAGCATCAATAGCCATTTCAATGAATGTTTTATCACGGTCAGTTACTGACGGTAAGTTAACTTCGATACCTGGAACGTTAACACTTTTCTTCTTCTTAATTTTACCGTTGTTTAACGCGGTAGTGTAAAGGGCTTCGCCATCTTTACTGTCAACTACTAATTCTAATAAACCGTCGTCAATTAAAATATGAGCACCTACTGGTACATCATTTACAAAACCTAAGTAATTTACTTGGACAGCATCTTTAGTTGTTGGTACATCTAAACCGTCTGAACGGAAAGTAACTTTATCACCTGTTTTAATGGTCAAATCTTCTTCAATCTTAAGATTTGTACGCATTTCAGGGCCTTTAGTATCAACAAGCACTGCTAATTTTTCACTAACAGCACGAACGTTTTTAATTACTTCACGTGTGTCGTCTGGAGTTTGGTGAGCGGTGTTTAAACGAATAACATTTACGCCACGTTTGAATAGTTCACCAATGAATTCTACATCACCTTTAAGGTCTGATACTGTTGCTACGATTTTAGTTTGCTTAGTCATATTTCCATCAATAAATAGTCGAATAATATTACCGCTATTGTAATCAATTTATTTCTAATTTGCTGCTTTTAAATAAATATATGATGGAATAAAGCATTTTTCGAACAAAAAACAGTCGCAAAAATGATTAATTTGTAATTATCAGATCAATTTTGTAATTTTCTACCTAAAAATATATAAATAGTAATCAGAACGTAAAGAGAATATTGAGACTGACAATCGTTCTGAATATAAGAAATAACAGATAATAAAAGAGATAAAGGATAAATATTTTCAAAGATGAATGAAGGTTTTCACAGATTACGACGCTTGATATTAATCTACAGGCATAAAAAAAGGCTTAGATAATAATCTAAACCTTTTCATATAATAATGGCGGAGAGCATGAGATTCGAACTCACGGAAGGGATAAACCTTCACTCGCTTTCCAAGCGAGCGCCTTAAGCCACTCAGCCAACTCTCCAAAACCTTTTAATACAATATTTGTATTGATTTCGCTAGTTTATGTGAACGATTTGATTAATGCAATGCTCTGTTAATCAAATGGTTACAAATCAAGCATTACCTTTAACTTTTAATTTTAGTTGCGCTGCAAAATCTAACATACGGCGCAATGGTATTAATGCGCCATCTCGCAAAGAATCATCTACAAAAATTTCATGATCATCTAACGTATCAGCAACTAATGCATTATAAATAGCTTCTAAGCCATTCATTGCCATCCAAGGACAATGAGCACAAGAACGACATGTTGCCCCTTCACCAGCTGTAGGCGCTGCAATAAAAGTTTTAGTTGGCATTAACTGCTGCATTTTATAAAAAATGCCACGGTCGGTAGCAACAATAAATGTTTCTTTATCAGATTTTTGTGCTGCTTGAATAAGTTGACTCGTTGAACCCACAGAATCAGCTAAGTCAACAATGTCCTTAGGTGATTCAGGATGCACTAGAATTTCAGCATCAGGATACACAGCTTTCATTTCAACTAGGGCTTTTTTCTTAAATTCATCATGAACAATACAATCACCCTGCCACAACAACATGTCGGCACCAGTTTCACGTTGAATATACCCACCTAAGTGACGATCAGGTCCCCATATGATTTTTTTGCCTTGCGCATCTAAATGTTCAACAATCTCAAGGGCGATACTTGAAGTAACAACCCAATCTGCACGCTTCTTAACAGCCGCTGACGTATTTGCATAAACGACAACAGTGCGATCAGGATGTTGATCACAAAATGCACTGAACTCATCAATTGGGCAGCCTAAATCTAGTGAGCATGTTGCTTCTAGTGTTGGCATTAACACAGTTTTTTCTGGGCTTAGTATTTTTGAAGTTTCTCCCATAAATTTTACACCAGCAACAATAAGTTTTTGAGCTGAATGTTCCGCGCCAAAGCGTGCCATTTCAAGGGAGTCAGATACACAACCACCCGTTTCTTCTGCTAATGCTTGAATTTCAGGATCTGTATAATAATGAGCAATCAACGCAGCATTCTGTTCTATCAACATTCGTTTGATATCAGCTTTTAGCTCTAATTTACGTTCTGGTGTTAATGCAAGAGGTTTAGCTGGGAATGGATAATCTAATGCAGGTACAATTGGTACTTCTAACATATTTAACGGCCTAATAATGACTATAATACTGCGCGAGATTATAAAACAATCTCAGTAAAAAGCTATTGATTAGCGCATATATTAAAATAAAAAAGAGCCCAATCATGATGACTTGGGCCCTTTTATTTAAATTAAGTTAAATACTAAAACAATCGATATTGTGGTAGATAGAAACTAAAGCATGTTCCTTTTCTTTCTTCGCTTTCGACTTTAATATCAGTGTGATGCAACGCTAATAATGCTTTTACAATCGCTAAGCCTAAACCTGCATTACCAGTTTCACTATCAACTTTATTACTTGCTCTAAAATGAGCTTCAAAAACTCGTGGTAGTTGATCTTTAGCAATGCCTATTCCACTATCTTGTACACTAATTTGAACCTTATCTTGACCATTAAAAGTCACGGTACTAAATCGAATAACAATATTGCCACCAGGTGGAGTGTGCCTGATCGCATTAGACACTAAATTACCAAATACACGTTCTAATTTTGCAATATCAGCATCAACTTGTATTGAGCTATCTTTTGGACTGACATCTAAGGTAACGCCCGCTTCTTTTGCACGTAAATCGAAAGAATCCATTATATCTTGGGCTAATTCAGCGACAGCAATAGGTTCTCGGTGAATCTCAACACTGCCAGTTTCTAAATGAGCAAGTTCAAATACCTGTTCAACTAAACCATTTAAAACTAAGGCATTACGGTGAGCAACTTCAATATAATGTGCACTTTCTTGTGGACTTATTTTAGAAAATTGAGTTTGCCAAGTTTCTAAATAACCAGTGAGTGACGATAAAGGAGTACGTAAGTCATGTGAGATATATGATAATAATTCACGACGCTGTATATCTTTGTCTTTAAGTTGCTCAAATTGGTTGGCAATGTTTATTGACATATTTTCAATAACACCAGCAAGCTGAACTTCTTCTATACTACTTGTCCAGGACGTATTATTTTTTAATAACGCCATTTTCAAACCTTTCTGCCACAACTGCTGTTCTTGATAATTTAAAACTGAAGTTGTTAATTCAGTTATCGGTTTAGTAATAAGCCATATCAAAATAACACCAATAAATAACGCGAACATAATAGCTGCAATAACAATAACTAACGTATCATTAAGGATTTTATTACTCGTTAAATTTGCAATTATTTCATCTTCGAGTTCAGAACCAATGATTACATATAAGTAACCTTGAAGCGCTTTATCATGGTAAATAGAGGCAGCAGAAAATATTTTTTGTCTGCTTTGATGACGTGGATCATCTCCGACTAAAGGAAATTGAACATTTGAATTCAAAAACTCTTTAACAGGTGTTAAATCAATTTGCTTACGTTTTATCTTTGACTCATCTGCTGAATAAGCGAGAACTTTACCTTCAGTATCTGTCACATAAATTTCAAAGGCAGGGCCTAACAACATCATGTTATGAAATGTATGCTCAAGCGCTGCGGGATCTATTTCACCAAAACGTAAGATTTGAGACTCAACTAACATATGCGCAGCTAATTCTTCATGGAGAGCTTGAGTTGCTTGTTGCTCGAAGCTACGGCTCGAATTTCCTACAAACCACAATAATGTCATGGCAATTGTAACGAAAATTATAACGAACAAAATAATAAGGCGACTGGTTAGTCGCTTAAAGAGAGTCATGAATTAAACCTTTTAATTGTTAGAGAAATTCGAATTTGTAGCCAACACCCCAAATGGTATGAACAACTTTTGGAAGATCTGCACAGGCTTCTAGTTTAGCGCGAAGTCGATTGATATGAGAATTTACAGTATGTTCATAACCAAGGTGGTTATAACCCCATACTGAATCTAATAACTGACTACGGCTGAAAACTTGGCCAGGATTTTTTGCCAGAAAATGAATTAAATCAAATTCTGTAGATGTAAGGTCGATAACTTTATCGTTGAAACTAACCTTATGACGCTCAGGTTCAATAGATAAATCACCGAATTTTATTTCTTGAGAAGTAGGTTGAACTTGAGTAACGACTTGCGCACGTCTAAACATCGCTTTGATACGAGCCTCAAGTTCACGAATACTAAAGGGCTTAGTTAGATAATCGTCAGCCCCCATATTAAGACCCATAATACGATCTGTTTCAGTATCACGAGCGGTTAACATCATGATGGGCGTAGACGCGTCATTTATTCTAACCTGACGACAAATCTCTAACCCATCAACATGGGGCAACATAATATCAAGCATGATCAAATCAAATTGACCACTTAATGCTAATTCTAACCCTAACTTTCCATCATTCGCTTTAGAAACACTAAAGCCAGCATTTTTTAACGTTATCTCAATCAAGTTAGCTAAATCGACTTCATCTTCAACAATTAAAATCTTTTGGCTCATAGTTATTCCTATTTTTATTTAAGGCGGGTAATGGTTACTTTAGCAACTACATTGTCAAAACGGTATGAAGCGTCTAAATCTGAATCAGCTAAACCATCTTGGTTGCTAATTACACCAGCATGCATTGTTACAACATTAATAATGTCATCACGTGCACTATCGAAACCGCCATCTGCACCAACACCAGCTGGACCTGGAATTGTTGCTGCTGTTTCAGTATTTGCTTCTGTACCTGAATCATACACACTTAATGAAAATGATTTTTTCTCATTAACTTCATAGTTTGCTAAGTCTGTGTTGTTAAGACCTGTGATAGCATCATTTGTATTCACTAACATTGATAAAATAGTTAAATTTAATGATGTATCATCAGTAACTAATCTTCCAGTATATGTACCACCCGGTCCTAAAGGTGCAGAATCAGCAACAGTATTAACATTTGTTGATAACGCGATTATATCACTATTATCGCCTGCTTCAGCTAATACTTCTAGTGCTACAGAGGCTTCTACGCCAACATCGAACAAAGAATCGTCTTCAGCATGCGTTAATAATGTAATTGGTGATAAAGGTTGATTACTAGTAACGTTAGTTAGAGTAATTTCATATTCATAACTACCTTCTGCAGTGCCAGGAGTAGCAACCGGAGCAGGAGTAGCAACTGGTGCTGATGCTTCAGGTAAATCTAAAGGAGTAGTAGTACTACTTCCGCCACAACCAACAAGCGTAACTGCTGATAAACAAGCTAGCGCTACTAATGATTTTTTAGCGTTTAAAAATTTAGTCATTATTCGCCCCTTATTCAACAATTACAGAAACTTTTAAAACAGGGTTTAACCAGCGATGTACTTTATTATCTAAATCACTTAAACCAGCTGTATCAGAACTGTCACCGATATTACCAGGATGGATATGTACAGTCGGATTAGTAACTACTGCAGTTAAACCTGAACCATTTGAACCAAGATCAGCTTTTCCTGGATAATCAGGGAAATCTGCAACTAACTCACTATTTGCTTCAGTACCTGCATCATATGCATTTACTAAAATAGTGTAAGTCCCTGCTTCTGTTGGAATTTCCCATCCATCAATACCAGCAAATGCATCATTAGTTGGTAATAACATAGTTGTTAAAGAAAGGTGCGTATCTTCTTTAGGATCAAAAGTAAACCAATCTGTATTTGCACTTGGTGCTAATAAACCGGCAGTTGCTAGCGTTTCACCGGTAGCTTCAGCAATTAAACCTGTAAGAGCACCGCCCTCAGCCATCATTTCGATTGCTGGAGACGCTGCTGTACCACTTTCAAATAAATGAACAGTTTCATCATGACTTGCAAGAAGAATTGGAGTGAATGTAATTCCATGCGTTAAATTAGTGATTTTAACTGTTAATTCTGCAGCTTGTGCAGAAGCACCTGTTAATGCGATTAAACCTGCAACAGCTGTAGTTAGTAGTGTTTTCTTGTTATTCATTGTAATTAGTTCCTGTAATTAAGTATTGCAACTATAATAGGAACCAAATATCGCGAATTTATATTGTAATTGTCACGAAACTATAACAATTAGATTTATTTAATAATAACAATGACTTCATATAATAAAATCTGTGAAATTAATATTAAAAAGGTTGAAACGCCTAATAAAGTATAACTTTGTGAGTTATTTGAGAATAAAGGCAATAACCATAATGCTAATCCCATCACTAAAAAGCCTAAAAACCAGTATAAGTTATTAATAACATTAGCTAAAAGAGTCGTATCCGATTGTGTTATTAATAAAAATGCTAATGTAGCCAAACTTATCACGCTAACAACAACACCTATCACTGGTAATAATCGGTTAAATGCTTCCAATCTATGTTTTGCTTTAACAAGCAATAATTGCGCAAGCACACAGCCCGTTACTATTGTTGGCAAAATGATAAATAAATCGCCTTGATAAACTAAAACACCAATAGCGTATATAGATAAAGGAATTAACGCCCCATAAATAGACGCATCAGGAATAGCTCTTTTATTAGGAAGTTTACCCTGCCAAATACTTAGTAACATGCCGTAGAAGCCGCCAATACCACCAATAGTTAAAATAGCTAACGGTAATTTGGTTTCAACAGCCATCATGATAGACACAAATAACACTGTCCATATTGTAATTAATTCACCTTGAATTCTGCTATGTTGGCCGGGACATAATTGGCCATACTTTAATATCAAACAGATGATTGCTAGCGAAAATATAGGTGCTAAGCCAAGAATAGGTACAACAATGTTATAAAACGATGTTTCTATCACAATAATATCTCAATAAAAGTTTTGTTAATTATACCGAAAGAGTCACTAATTAAGACAGTGTCTTATTAATAAATTGGATTAATTCTTTTTTGCGCATACCGCCATTAACCATACCTTGCAATTTCCCCTGCTTAAACAGAGCAATCGTTGGTACACCTCTGATTTTATACTTATTAGTTAACGCTTTATTATTAGGTAAATACGCCTGAGCAAATCTTACTTTATTATCAAATTGCTTAGCTGTTCCGCTAAATATCTCACTGAAAGATTTACAAATACTACAATTAGGACCAGACATAAAAACAATTAATGGCGTGCGACTACCACTTAAAGGCTGGAAGTTGTGAGGTAATAACTCGATGACAACACCGTCCAATAAAGGCTTTTTACATTTATTACACATTGGTGTGTGTTCCATATCGATAGTACTAATACGATTGGTTACTTTACAACTAGGGCAGTTGACACTCATTGAACTCATTATCATTCCTACATAATTAAACGTTTAACACAAAGCATTGAAATAGCTATTAAGCGCGCATATTACTATATTGCCAATCATGTATCTCTAAAAATCGCTAACACGTCTCCCCTACTTACTAAATTTTTACAGATTATTTCACTTCATATTCTAAAAATTACGGCTTAACAACATACATAATAAGATAAATAGCCATTTATTCGACAACTTCGGTATGAAGCGCATCAATAACAGCGTAGGATCGACCTACTTTAGCTAGAAAATCAGGTATGCACTGTTAATGCAACTCACCGAAAAAAAATTACTAAATCACGCACTTCTTATTTCAATTTCTACCCCACAATTTAAAGGGGATGAAGCCAAAGAATCTCTTGCTGAACTTTCGCGGTTAGTCACCACGCTAGGTTTTAAAGTTGTTGGAACACAATCTCAACGACAAAATTCGACACAAAAAGTCAATGTGTTAGGTGAAGGAAAGTTAGTTGAAATAGCGCGTCTTACCGGTAATAAAGGTGAAGTGATAGACAACAACGATGGTAAATACACCATTGATGAAGATGCATTTGATGACATCCCTTCAACTGATCTTCCTGAAGGTTGTGCCGACGTTGTTGTATTTGATTGTGACTTAACCCCTTCTCAACTGCGTAACGTTGAAAATCAGCTTGGTGTAGAGGTCTTTGATCGTACTGGTATCATCATTGAAATTTTCAGTCGCCATGCCCGCACTAAAACCGCAAAACTCCAAGTTGAAATTGCACGCCTTAACTACGTTGCACCCCGATTACGTGAAACTTCGTGTGGTGACCGTGAACGTCAAATGGGTAAAGGCGCTGGTGAAACAACTCTTGAGCTAAACCGCCGTAAAGTACGAGATCAATTAGCAGATCTAAGACGTGAACTCATTAGTGTTCAAGATGAAATGAAAGGCAGGCGCACCCAGCGTTCTGATCTATTTTGTGTTGCTTTTGTTGGTTATACCAATGCCGGGAAGTCTTCAATGATGCGCGCCATCACAGGCAGTAACGTAGACGGTGAAAACAAATTATTCGCTACGCTTGATACGACTGTTCGCGCATTATATCCAGAAACACAACCTCGTGTTTTAGTATCTGATACTGTTGGCTTTATTAAGAAACTACCTCATGACTTAGTTGCTTCATTTCATTCAACGCTAGCAGAAGCGCAAGATGCATCATTGTTGTTATATGTTGTTGATGCTTCCGATGCATCGTTCCGCTCACAATTAGATGTGGTTAACGAAGTTTTATCAGAGGTTGGCGTAGAAGATAGTAAAAAGCTATTAGTATTAAACAAATCAGATCGCCTGACTGATACTCAAAAAGAATCTCTCATGGAAGAGTTTCCAGACGCTATGTTAACGTCTGCGTTAAATCCTGATGATGTTAAAAAACTACACAAATATATTGTTGCCGCCACGCAAGAAGGCATGATTGAAGAAGAGATAATTGTACCGTACACCGCTAATGGCATCATTGGAGAAATTAGATCGACAATGAGCGTAGCAAAAGAAGAATATGAATATGAGCATGTTAAATTAACCGTTCGTTCTAACGCGATTGATTTAGAAAAACTTAAAAAGAAAATGTCGGAAATGTAATAACGCGTTAAAAATAACAGAATCAAAGGGTAAGAGTTAATTAACATTTACCAGTAAGTCTTACTTCTTTGATTATTAAAACCAAGTTCTCGATTTTTAATATTCTTAACCGTGAATAATAAGTTACAATCCCTCCGATTTATCAAGTCTCACTCTTTACACCATGACTCATTCATCAATAAGTCCATCAATAAGGTAATATTTTGAACTCTAAACTGTCGTTTAAAGCCGAACTAATTTTA
>CALJMY010000092.1 GCA_937981905.1 uncultured Enterobacterales bacterium | reverse complement strand
ATGTAGAAAACAGGCGTGAATAATAAACCAAAAATAGTAACGCCAATCATGCCTGAAAATACTGCATTACCCATTGCATGACGCATTTCTGCACCAGCGCCTGTTGCCATTACTAGCGGAATTACACCCGCTGTGAACGCGATAGAAGTCATTAATATAGGACGTAAACGCATTTTACACGCTTCCATAATGGCTTCTAAATGGGTTAAGCCTTTCTCGTTTTGGTCTTTAGCAAACTCGATCATCAATATCGCATTTTTGGAGGCCAAGGCCACCAGCACAATTAATGCTATTTGCGTAAAGATGTTGTTGTCGCCGCCTACTAACCAAACCCCCATTAATGCTGAGAAGATAGTCATAGGTACAATTAAGATAATCGCTAATGGCAAACGTAAGCTTTCATATTGCGCGGCCAGTACCATAAATACCAATAACACGACTAACGGGAATACATACACCATCGTATTACCAGCGATTATTTGCTGGAAGGTTACTTCCGTCCATTCAAATTCAATACCTTGTTCTAAGGTCTTGGCTAGAACAGATTCGATAGCAGCTTGCGCTTCACTTGAACTGTAACCGGGTGCTGGGCTACCGTTAAGTTCGGCTGTTGGATACCCGTTGTAATGCATAACGCGGTCGGGACCTGTGGTTGCTGTTACTGTTAATACCGACCCTAAAGGAACCATGTTGCCTTGACGATTACGTACTTTTAGATTCAATATTTGATCAGGATCTTGACGGAAATTAGCGTCTGCCTGTGCTTGCACTTGATAAGTACGGCCAAATAAATTGAAATCGTTAACGTAAACAGACCCTAAATAAATTTGCAGCGCGTTAAATACTTCATCTAACGGTATGCCTTGAATAAGCGCTTGTTCGCGATCTATATCAATATCGTATTGAGGTACTTGAATACGGAAGCTTGAAAACAAACCAGCTAATGCAGGTTCTTTTCGTGCGTTGGCTAATACTGCTTGTAGGTTATTAAATAAAGCTTCGAAGCCTTTGTTAGCACGATCTTCTATTTGCAGTCTGAACCCACCGGTTGTACCTAAACGAATAGCTGGTGGTTGAAGTGCAAATACAAACGCTGAATCAATAGCGGTAAATCTTTTGTTAAGTTCGGCAGCAATTGCGGTTGCAGATTGACTTGGATCTTTTCGTTCAGCAAATGATTTTAATGGAGTAAATACGATAGCGCTGTTAGGACTGTTAGTGAAACCATTTACCGATAAACCCGGGAAAGCAACCGTATGCGCCACACCCGGAACGGTATGAGCAATAGCTTCCATTTGTCTAACAACGGCTTCAGTTCTGTCTAAACTCGCGGCATCAGGAAGTTGCGCAATAGCGATAACATATTGTTTGTCTTGTGCAGGAATAAAGCCGCCCGGCACTTGGTTAAACAACGTTAATGTACCGCCAACTAATGCAATATAAACGATGCCAACCAATACACTCATACGAATTAATTTCTGTACGAATTTTTGATAGCCTTTAGCACCTTTATCAAATACACGGTTGAAAGGAGCGAATACCAATCGACTAAATATTTTATTTAAAATACGCGTTAATCTGTCTGGCTTGCTGTCGTGTGGCTTTAATAATAATGCCGCTAAAGCAGGCGATAACGTTAACGAGTTAAACGCTGAAATAAACGTAGAAATCGTAATGGTTAGTGCAAATTGTTTGTAGAACTGACCTGATAAACCACTAATAAACGCGGTTGGAATAAATACAGCACCTAGTACTAACGCAATAGCAATAATAGGACCAGTTACTTCCGTCATTGCAACGCGTGTTGCTTCAAGTGGCATTAATCCTTTTTCAATATTACGTTCTACATTTTCGACTACAACAATGGCGTCATCCACCACAATACCAATAGCGAGTACCAATCCAAAGAGTGATAACGTATTAATTGTTACCCCTAAAAACTGCATTACTGCAAAAGTACCTATCAACGAAACGGGTACGGCAATTAATGGAATAATAGACGCGCGCCATGTTTGTAAAAACAAAATAACCACAATAACTACTAAGATAATAGCTTCGAGCAAGGTACTAATTACCGCGTCAATCGAATCGCGTACAAACACCGTTGGATCGTAAACGATGTCGTATTCCATACCTTCTGGAAAGTCTTTTGATAAACGCGCCATGGTTGTACGAACGTCGTCTGACAGCGAAATTGCGTTAGAACCCGGACGTTGGAATATAGGCATTGCAAGTGCAGGTTGGCTATCAAGCATGGCACGAAGCGCATAACTGTCTTGACCAAGTTCAATACGTGCAACGTCTTTAAGGCGAGTAATTTGTGCTTCATCACCAATTTTAATAATAACTTTTTCAAACTCTTCAACACTACCTAAACGACCTTTCACGTTTAATAGAATTTGAAATTCACTATCACTAGTTGCTGGTTGAGAACCAAGGCTACCAGCAGCTACTTGTTGATTTTGTTCACGTAATGCGGTTATTACATCACCAGCCGTCAGTTCACGAGCAGACAATGCGTCTGGGTCTAGCCAAACGCGCATTGCATATTCGCCACCACCAAATAATCGAATGTTACCTACACCTTCAATACGTGTGATTTCATCTTTGATATATAAGTTAGCGTAGTTAGATAAGTAAGCCGTGTCGTGAGTTTCTTCTGGAGAATAAACGTGTACCACCATGGTTAAATTGGGTGATGATTTCTCAGCAACTACACCTAACTGTTGAACCTCTTGTGGCAAGCGAGGAAGCGCACTGTTTACACGGTTTTGAACTTGTACTTGAGCGCGATCAAGATCGGTACCCAAAGCAAAAGTAACCGTTAACGACATACGGCCATCACTTGTGGCTTGTGAAGACATGTAAAGCATGTTTTCAATACCATTAATTTCTTGCTCTAATGGTGTTGCCACGGTTTCAGCAATAACGGTTGGATTAGCACCTGGATAAGCCGCTGTTACTACAACTGTTGGTGGTACTACTTCTGGGTATTCACTAATCGGTAATTGGAATAATGAAATGCTCCCACCAATTAAGATGATGAGAGACAACATCGCCGCAAATATTGGGCGTTGTATGAAAAAGTGTGAAAAATTCATTAATTAATCCTTAGCGATTTGCTAGTAAATTAGTTTGGCTAGGATTGCTTAATGTGAATGCGATACCACTGCTATCAATAACAACTTTATTTGGATTAACTGGCATACCCGGACCGACGCGAGCAGGACCATTTACAGCAATAATGTCACCTTCAACTAAACCAGATGTAATAGCGTTTAATTTGCCGTAACGCTCACCCACAGTAACCAGTTTGTATTGCAGAATGTTGTTTTCACCAACGGTTAATACGAAACGATTTTTTAAATCTGTGCCAATAGCTCTACTTGGAACAAGAATTTGGTCAGTGATTGCATTAGCGGCTAATTTGATGCGAGCAAATGAACCTGCACGTAATTGGTGTTCAGCATTTTCAAACGTTGCACGAACACGTAACGTACCTGTTGATGGGTTAATTGTATTATCAATAAAATCAATGTGTCCGCTAAATGAAAAATCATCTTGTCCTACTTTTTGCATCACAACTTGTTGCTTACTTTGCGCGGTAACATCACTAAATGATTTGTTCCAAGTGCGTTCATCAATATCGAAATAAGCGTACATTTTTTTAGTCGAAACAATCGATGTTAATATGCTTTGACCTGCAATAACGTTGTTACCTTTCGTAATTTTTGCACGAGAAACTAAGCCGTTAATTGGTGAGCTAATAGACGTGAACTCTAAATCTAATTGAGCTATTTTTAATTGTGCTTCTAGCGATGAAACTTGAGCGGCGCGTTGATGTAATATAGATTCACGAGATTCTGTTTCTTCGGTTGAAATAGCTTTACGTGCAGCAAGACTCTCAGCACGTTTCGCTTCACTTCTAGCTTGTGCAAGAGCCGCTTTAGCACTAACAACTTGAGACTCTAAGCTTGAAACTTGCGCTAAGAAAGGGCGGTTATCTAATTGAAATAACAGATCGCCTTCTGAAACCATATCGCCTTCTTTGTAAGCAATATAATCAATAACACCTGAAACACGTGGCATTAAAGCGACTTCTTGAGGAGACTCAATACGTGATGTATAGGTATGCCAATTTTGAACCGGTTTCACCAAAACTTCAGCAACGTCAATTGGTTGAAAAAATGGTTTGGGCGCTTCTTGTGCCGTTTCATCGCCACAACCAACAAGAGTGATGGTTAATGCTAATACGGTCATAACTATAATCTGTTTGTACATTTTGAGACTCCTTACAATAATAGCAGTCATAATACGGGCTATATTTGTTGATAAGAAGTCTAGTTTTTAACACTTATTAGTGCCAATATTGCACCAATAAGTTTTTTTAGAGATGAAATATGGATACTACCAGTCGATTATTATTGTTATTAGATGTTGTAGAACGCGGTTCTTTTTCTAAAGCGGCGGCCTCTCGTAATATTGATAGATCTGTTATCTCTAAACAAATCAGCAAGCTAGAAGATGAATTAGGAGTACGGTTACTAAATCGTACCACGCGTTCTTTTTCTTTAACGGCAGCTGGTGCCGAAATGATTAAAAAAGCTGAACAGTTAAAAATCCTGCTAGGTGACACAATAAGGCTTGCTGAAAACTATCATCAAGAACCTAGAGGTGTTTTAAAAGTCACAGCGTCAGCCATTATTGGACGACGGTTCTTACAACCTGTAGTGAATGATTTTCAAAAACGATTTCCACAAGTTGAGGTTGAATTACATTTAGATGACCAAGTAATAGATATTGTTGCCGAAGGAATCGATTTAGCATTTAGAATGGGTGAACCTAAAGATTCTTCATTAATTGCTAGGAAAATTGCACGTAATAGATATTTATTATTAGCTTCTCCTGAGTTTCTTAAAAATTATGGAACGCCTACTTCTATTGAAGAGTTAATCAATTACCCAGCAGCCAGTTATTCAAATAAAACAATCAAAGTCGAAAGTATTCCTTATTTCAATGAATACAACGAAGAATGCCATCAGAAAACTAAAAGCATTTTTAGATCAAACGACGGTGAAGCATTATTGATGAAAGTCTTATCAGGTAACGCTTTTATGTTGGCGCCAGCGTTTATTATTGAAAATGAAGT
>CALJMY010000091.1 GCA_937981905.1 uncultured Enterobacterales bacterium | reverse complement strand
ACTAATTTGTTCAATGAATTAGAGATTAGGATAAACGGGAAGTTAGGTGAGAGTCCTACGCTGCCCCCGCAACGGTAAATTCAACGTTATTTGTTTGAACAAGTCCGGAGACCGGCCTTAATTAATCACTTTAACTCTAATGAGTTTATACCAAAATGCGGTGGGCATTTTGTATGAGGAAAACATGAAACATAACATCTATACAACTACGTTAATATCACTTGGCTTAATGACATCATTTTCAGCAATATCAGCAACTAAAGATATTGAAAATATCGTTGTTACAGCAAACCGTACTCAACAAGATCAATTTTTAGCGCTGTCGGCAACACAAATTATTGATAGAGAAGATATTGCTGCATTCCAACCACTAAACGTTACAGACTTGCTAGATAAAGTTGCAGGTATTAGTGTGACAAAACAAGGTGATGCTGGACAAAATACATCAGTATTCACGCGTGGTAGCAATAACGGACATACACTGATCTTGATAGATGGTGTACGTATTAGTTCGGCAACGTTAGGTTCTACTAGCTTTGAGAGTTTATCTGTAACGCAAATTGAACGTATTGAAGTTGTTAAAGGCCCACGTGCTTCATTATGGGGAGCTGATGCTGTAGGTGGTGTGATTCAAATATTTACTAAAAAACTAGAGAGTGGTGATGCCATTGTTAGTGTTGGTTTTGGTAGTAATGATTTAAAACAAGTAGATGCTTCTGTTGGACTTGGTAATGAAGATCATTCATTAACGCTGTCTATTGCAGGTCAAGAAAGTAACGGTTTTTCTGCTACTGAAACAGTAGGTCAAGAAGACAACGACGGTTACGATCGTTATTCTTTTGCTTTAAACGGACAATCTAAAATTAATGACGAGTTATCATTAAACCTAACATCTCGTTGGGAAAAAGGTAATAGTGAATTTGATTCTACATTTACTCCAGAGCCAGAAGGCGAATTTGAAAACTTTCATGTGGGTGTTAACGCACAATTAACTCAAGATAACCTTTATTCTGAGCTATCTATTGCAACAAGTGCTAATTCTTCTGACAGTTTAAGTAATGGTGTTAAAACGTCTGAATTCACGACTAAACGTGATCAAGTTAACTTGTTGTCGTCATATCAAATTGCTGAGCAAACATCAGTAACAGGTGGCGTTGATTGGTATATTGAAAAAGTGTCTGGTACAACTGAATATTCTGTATCTGAGCGCGAAGTATTAGCAGGGTATGTTCAAGGTCGCCATCAAGTTGAAGATGTATTTTTTGAAGCAGCATTACGCCATGATGATATTGAAAAAGTAGGATCAGAAACGACTTATAACGCTGCTGTAGGTTATCAATTTTCAGAGACGTTAATTGTTAGCTTATCTCGTGCAACGGGCTTTAAAGCGCCTTCGTTTAATGATTTATTTTTTCCTGCAGATATTTTCTCAGCAGGTAATGCTGATTTGTTATCTGAAAAATCAGTTAGTAATGAACTATTAATCAGAAAAAAATACTCATCAGGTCAATTTGAAGTAAGCGTTTATCAATCTGATATTACTAATTTGATTATTTGGTTACCTGATGCTAATTTTTTCTTTAGCCCAATTAACGTATCAAATGCTGAAATTGACGGTGTTGATGTAAGTTGGACAATGAGTAGAGGCCCATTTAATCATGTATTGGCACTTTCTTATCTTGATGCCAAAGATGCTAGTACTAATATTGAATTACCACGTCGTCCTGATTTAACTGGGAACTATACGTTGACTTACCAATGGGATAAGTTAAATGTTGGTGGAACTGTATCGTATCGTGATGATTCGAAAGATAGCGCATCGCCTACTTCAGTAACGCTTGATGATTACTGGTTATTAGATCTAAGTGCTAATTATGACATTACAGAACAATTATCTGTGACAGGTAAAATTAACAATGTGTTTGATATCAAATATTCAACGGCTAATGGGTTTGAGTCTGATGGTACAAACTTTATCGTAAATATGACTTATGTATTTTAATTCATAAAAATATTAATCATATTTAAGCCAGTAGTATGTATTTACTACTGGCTTTTTTATATGTTGCGTACTAATTAAAAATAAAATTTACTATCTATTTAACGGTAGTAGTTTTTAAGTAATACAACTATATTGTAGAGCTACTTCTAAGGATAAAAACAACATGACACCTAGATTAAAAAAAGGCTTAATGACATCTGCATTCGTTGGGACATTATTAACAATTATTAATCAATATAACGCTATATTTAATGGTGATAATATTAACTGGTTATCTATGGCATTAACTTATATTGTGCCATTTTGTGTGCATTGGAATAGTAGTCGTGTAAAGAAAGATGACATGGACAGTTAACTCGAACATGTCTGATAGCTAAATATAGCTTCCCAGCTATAACTATCTTTAACCTTTAATTAACCCTTCAATCGCACTATCAAAAATACTGTTATCTTCATTAACTATACTAATCATCATGGCGCCTTCTAAAACAGATATTGTTTGAATGGCTAACTGTTTAGCATCTAAAGTATTAGGTTGTTTAGAGTGTGAATAAGCTTGCTCAAGCCATAATAATGTTCTCTTGAAGAAGTGTTTTACTTCTCCTCGTACTAAGTCAGGTAGAATATCGGCTTCAGCGCCTAACAAACCACATAAACACATTTGTTTATCTTGATGTAATGAACTTTTAAACAATGTAGCAAAAGCAATAATAGGATCGTTGCCAGCGTCTGAAATAGCTTTAGGTTCGCCTAAAGCATTCATAAATGCGTCGGTATATTGTTTAGCTACTTCAGCACCTAAATCTTCTTTCGTCGGAAAGTGGTAATGTACGCTAGCACTTTTAATTCCAACTTCTTTAGCTAATTCACGAAAACTGAAATTATTATACCCACCTTCGCGCACTTTAATTTGTGCAACAGCAATTAGCTCTTGTTTTCTTGTCATGACAACACCCTTTCATTATGTAAACCATTTTATAAAAACATAATGGTTGATAGGTATTATTATACCTACTAATGGTTTTATTTTGTGAATATCTTCTTTATTAAAGTTATTTTAGCATAAAAATAGAACTTAACTATCTAGAGGTAGGTTGTGTGTGGTTTAAAATTATTATGTTAGAGTTCTTTCTAAATTTAATCTAATAACGAAGTTAAATAATACAAGAACTTAAAGGCGAATGTTTGTGTGGTAATGCACTAACCTAGTTCTTTTAATTTACCTTTGCACCAAAAAATTACATTATAGACACCAAGTAATATTTATTATTTATAAATATCAATTAGATAAGAAGTGGTACAACTCTTGTAACAATTTAATGTCAAGGTTAATAAATTAAGGAGATGTATATGAAAAATATAATGATTTTCCCTATACAAAAAATGCTTAACTATATCGGCTTCAAAGCAGTGTTGATGTTATATATTACTTTATTTGTAGCTACGATTATTACACATGTTGTTAATGTGCTGTTCTTTGAACAAGAATTCATTAATCTACTATCGATTGAGCTTGGTTTATTATTCTATTTAACTGTATCGTTAATCATTATATTTAATGATGAATTTAAATCATTTAACGATGTGTTCAACTCTCTTAATGCCGATGATTTTGATTATCGAAACCTCCAAGTTAGTAATTTAATGGCTGCTACCTCATTGGATGATTTAATGTCGTCGTATCGAGAATTAGGACGGGTTAATGATAAAAATAAAGAACGCCTCGATGAAGTTTCTTATTCTGCTATTCAAGTAATTGATACTGCGCATTCAGTCACTGAAAATGTACAACAACAATCAGAAGCAACCAATTCAGCTGCTGCCGCAATAACTCAAATGAGCGCATCATTAGACGATGTTAACGAACGTATTATAGATGTTCACCATTCTTCAAAAGAAGCTGTGGTTATTGCTGAACAAGGAAAAGAGTCAATTGTAGATCTCAAGTCATCGCTGGATAATGTGGTAGCCGAAGCGCAAGAAACTGCTCATGATATTGAACAATTAATGACCTTAGCAAATGCAGTCGCCACCATATCAGAATCAATTCAGGGGATTGCAGACCAAACTAATTTACTGGCATTAAATGCATCTATTGAAGCCGCTAGGGCAGGTGAAATGGGGCGTGGTTTTGCCGTTGTTGCAGACGAAGTTAGAAATCTTGCATTACGCTCTCATACGGCGGCAGATAAGATCGTTAAAAATGTGAGTTCAGTGATTAATCAAGGTGAAAAAATTAATAACAGTATGTCAAAAGTGATTAATCTTTCTTCTGTGTGTGAAGAAAAAGCAGATATTGTTAACGTCGCATTACAAGGAATTGAAGATGCTACTTATCAAGTGCGTCAAAAAATGGAAATAGTTTCAACCAATGCTGAGCAACAGACAATAGCGACCAATGAAATCTCTCAACACGTAGAAAGTGTGGTGCAAGGAGCGAGAGACAATGCTGAAATAGCTAAACAAGCAGAAACAGTTGCAACACATTTAAAATCACTCACGCAAACTGCCTAATTAAGGATAATTTATGGGAATTTATTTAATTATTATACTGGTAATAATTTCTTTATCAGTTGCATTTCACTATTACAAAATTAAAAAACAAACAGTATTGAAGCATGATGGTTTGAAAAATGTGACTGAAATAAAGTTATTGATTAGCGATATTCAAACGCATAGAGGATTAAGCTCTGCTTGGTTAAATGGAGATGAATCGAAGAAAAGTGCACTGTCTAACATTAAGCAGAGTATCTCGACAAAGGTACAATATTTAGAACAACAAGACTCAGTTAATGTTAGAAGTCGGTGGAAGTCATTTGTGGATCATTGGGGACGTTTAAATAAAAGTGATAGTAATCGAGATCCTGAAAATAACTTTATTCAACATACTCAAGTGATCTCTAACCTGTTATATCTATTAGAAGACGAAGCTGAAACCAGCCATTTAAACGCAATTGCTATTCCTGAATTTCCAAATATTGGTTTAGTATGGCGTGAATTAGCTGTTACCGCTGAAAAAATTGGCCAATCAAGAGCTATTGGTACCGGTGTTACCACGCGTCAGTATTGTTCTAGTGTGCATAAAATTCGTTTATCATTTTTAAAGCAACATATAGAAGAAACGATGAATGAGATTTTATCAAAACTTTCTTATGTAGATTGTTTTTCACACGAACATGACCAATTATTAAAAGATGCTAAATTAAAAATGGAATTTTTAACACTAACAATAGAACATGATTTAATTACGCCTGAAGAAATCACTATTAATCAAGACGAATATTTTAACTTGGCTACAAACGCAATGATTATATTAGATCGTATTTTTGCACATCAAATAAAGCAAATTAAACATATAATTAGTGATTAACTATACGAGTTATTTAATAGTAAATAACTCGTATAGTCCCAAATAGTACCTTCTGTTTTTTGAATCAGTTGCGTCAGTGGAGTTTTTGTAATAGATTGATTTCTAATATAATTAATAATAATAGAGAATAATACCTTATGATAGATTTTAAAAACTCGTCAGTATTTAAATTAAAGTCAATTGATCCTGAAAAAGTAAAAGATGAAATTCATCAATTTTTGATTGATGGAGAAGAGATATTTGCTGGTTTTAAAAGCATGCGCGACCAAGTTGTTTTTACTAATAAGCGTGTTATAGCCGCTAATGTAAAAGGGCTTACGGGGTCACAAGTTGATTACACATCTCTGCCTTACAGTAAAATACAGGCATTT
>CALJMY010000090.1 GCA_937981905.1 uncultured Enterobacterales bacterium | reverse complement strand
ATATATATTATTACAATTTATTTACTTTCAAAAAAAGTGAAGCATGCTAATAATTAAGATCTTTATAATAAATAATAATTTTGGTGCTTATGTTTCAGTTTTATAAAACATTGTTTGTTATTAGCTTATCTTTTGTGTTTTTTACACAATCGGCATTTGCTAAGAAGAAAGTAACCCCAAGATTTAAAGAACATACAATCACGGCACCTTTTAAACTTACTCATTCGATTATTCCGATAGATCTGGTAGCCAATGAAGGAAAGGAACTCGTCACTTTTTCAGTTGATAAAGATGATAATCGCTGGTTAATTCTTTATAGCTACAATATTGACGTTGCTACTTATGAAGAAATTAACAGGACAAAACTGCCTTCAAATTTATATAGCTTTGATGTGACAGACTCAAAAAATATTGGATTTCAAAAAGTCTATTTTTTTTCAAGTGATACGTTATATTGCTATTGCGCTACACAAGATTTAGCTTTAATTGAATTTAAGGAAGTTGCTAAAATCAGTTCTTTAGCTATGGGCAAAGAAGAACAATATTTAGCCCGTGGTGATTTTCTAGTAGATTTAAATAATGATCATTTAGATGATATTTATATTTCAGACTTTAAAAAAGTTCATTTACTTATTACTAACCCCAGCGGCACTTTTAACACTCAATCACTGCCGATAAAAGCTCAAATCGAATTATCAAAAACATCAGCCACATACACCCAAACAAAACTATATTTTGCTGATGTAAATTTTGATCAACTTATCGATATTATGACTGTAGGTGAGGGAGAGTTTGAATATTTCTTACAAAATACCAATCATGATTTTTCACAAACATCTAAATCACAACTTATTAATAAGCTAATTAGTGGTGTTGATTGGTGGAGTAAAGCCAGTGCTGATGGTGAACAAATTGATCAAAGTAACTTGGTTTATAAGAAAGTAGAACAATTTAAAGATATTAATAATGACAATATTATCGACATGGTTGTTCGTTATACCAAAAGTTCAGGGGTACTCGACAGGGTTAATGACTATCAAATATATTTGGGCACTAATCAAAACAATATACTCACATACTCAGATGATGCAAGCAGTACAATCAAGGCCGATGGCACACTCACTGATTTTAAATTTGTAGATATAGATAACGATAACAAATTAGAGGTCATGTTAGCTGGCTTTGATATTGGTGTTTCTCAAATTATTGGTGCTTTATTATCAAGTAGTATCGATCAAGATGTGTATTTATTTAAAATGGATAAAGACGGCAATTTCGATCCTGACAGGAATATAGCTAAAGAAGTAGAACTTAGTTTTAGTATTAGTTCTGGCACAAGTGGTAGCCCTGTTGTTGAGTTGTCTGATATTAATGGTGATGGCTTGAAAGATCTGCTTTTATCACAAGGAAAGAAAAAGCTCAGAATTTATATGGGTATTAAAGGTAAAAGGTTATTTGCTAGAAGAGCAGAGAAACATAAAATATTAATACCAAAACAAGGAAATATGTTTAGTACTGAAGATGTAAACAATGATGGCAGAGAAGATATATTAATAAAATACGGTCGTGAAGATAACAAGAGTTTAAGTCATGTATTTAAAATATTACTAGCGATTTAAAAGGGTTTTTAATAAATATTAAAATGGGAAGTAAAAATAATGGAGCGACTTACGAGGTTCGAACTCGTGACCTCGACCTTGGCAAGGTCGCGCTCTACCAGCTGAGCTAAAGTCGCAATGTGATATGTCAGTAGATATACTAACACGTCTATGAAAAAATGGAGCGACTTACGAGGCTCGAACTCGTGACCTCGACCTTGGCAAGGTCGCGCTCTACCAGCTGAGCTAAAGTCGCATCTTTTTTCATCACTTACTTGGCTGGCTTGCTAAGTAAGTGAGGCGAATTATAGAGATATTTGGTATTGCTGCAAGTACTTTTTACTAAAAACTTGTTAAGTGGCTAATTTTTATCAATGTAGTCGATATTTTAACTAAATAGTCGATAATTAACTCGTTTTTATAAAGTTATTACGGTAATACTTTAACTCTTCAATAGATTCTAAAATATCATCTAACGCTAAATGTACCCCTTTCTTTTTAAATCCTTTTAACATTTCAGGTTCCCAGCGCTTAGCTAGTTCTTTTAAAGTACTTACATCAATACTTCTATAATGAAAATATTCATCTAAAGTTGGCATGTATTTAACAAGGAAGCGACGATCTTGACCAATAGTGTTACCACACAGTGGAGAATCACCAGCATCTACCCAAGTTTTTAAGAAATCAATGGTTTGAATAACTGCGTCTTGCTCGGTTATATCACTGTCTTGTACTCGCTTTACTAATCCAGAACGATTGTGGTGCGTAGTATTCCATTCATCCATTGCATCTAATGCTGCTTGTGGCTGGCTAATTGCCAGTACAGGACCTTGAGCTAGCACATTTAATTGGCTATCGGTAACAACCGTGGCAATTTCAATAATCAGATCAGTATCAGGATTAAGGCCAGTCATCTCTAAATCGATCCAGATAAGATTATGAGCACGTTGTGCTGCTGTTTGCTGATTAGGTTGCATAGAGATTGCCTGTAAGTAATAAGTAATTAATCAATAGTATATCAGTAATTATCTTAAATTCAGGTGCATCAATGTAATAAAACAATGAACAATCGATAGATTTTATGAAACTTTATGTAAAAAATAGTATGATGCATTATTAATCTGAGTGTTAAACAGAAGATAAACATTGACTAAAAAGACAAAATTAACCAAAGGTCAGCAAAGACGTGTGACTTCCAATCGTAAAAAACGATTATCTAACACCGAGAAACCACAGCCACAAGTTCAATGGCAAGCCGATCAACTGGGTAACCAAGAAGATGGACTTATTATTAGTCGTTACGGGCAACATGCAGATGTTGAGTCTAACGATGGTCAAACTTTCCGTTGTAATATCAGGCGAACAGCTGGCTCATTAGTAACTGGCGATAAAGTCGTTTGGCGACGTGGCAACGAAATATTGTCTGGTATTAGTGGTGTTATTGAAGCTGTTCATGAACGTACCAGTGAATTAACGCGCCCAGATTTTTATGATGGTGTAAAAGTTGTTGCTGCAAATATTAATCAAATATTTATTGTTTCCTCTATTGTTCCAGCCTTTTCAACTCAAATTGTTGATCGTTATTTAGTCGCTGCTGAAAATGTTGAAATTAAGCCAATCATTGTTCTTAATAAAATTGATTTATTGGATGATGAAGGTAGAGAATTACTTGATAGCATGTTGCAGCCTTATCGTGATATTGGATATCAAGTAGTTATGCTATCCAGTCATAGTGGTGAGGGCGTTAACGAACTCAATGAAATGCTTAAAGACAACGTTAACATTTTTGTTGGGCAATCTGGTGTCGGTAAATCGTCATTAATTAATGCATTAATGCCAAATGCTGAACTTATTATTGGTGATGTATCAGATAATTCAGGTTTGGGTACACATACAACAACAACCGCTAAATTACTGCATTTTGAAGATGGTGGTGATTTAATCGATAGCCCCGGCGTTCGTGAATTTGGTTTATGGCACATTGAACCTGACCGTATCGCATGGTGTTTCATTGAATTCCGTGAATTTTTAGGTGGTTGTAAATTTAGAGATTGTAAGCATCAACATGATCCGGGCTGTTTGTTATCCCAAGCCGTTGATGACGAAAAAATAGATAGTGAACGTTTCGATAATTATCATAAAATTCTCGATTCATTAGAAAACAACAAACCAAATCGCCATCCTGGCGGCGCAAATTAAGGAAGTATTCGTGAGTTTTTTAGACAAGTTTAAAATTATTGGTCAGTACATATTACCTAAACATGCAGTATCTCGTCTTATGGGACGATTTGCTTCATCTGAATGTGGCGGTGTAACCACTGCTTTTATTAATTGGTTTATCAAGCAATATGGCATTGATATGACTGAAGCTGAGCGTGAACATGCTGACGAATATAAAACATTTAATGATTTTTTTACACGCTCTTTAAAAGACGGTTTACGTCCAATTAGTGATGCTGATTTAGTGTTACCGGTTGATGGTTGTGTTTCACAACAAGGACCAATGGCAGCAGGGCGAATTATTCAAGCTAAAGGGCATGATTATTCAGCATTTACATTATTAGGTGGTGATAAGTCTCGTGCTAAGCCGTTTGCTAATGGTCATTTCTCAACAATTTATTTAGCGCCAAAAGATTATCATCGTATTCATATGCCAATGGACGCAACATTGCGTGAAATGGTTTATGTGCCAGGTGATTTATTTTCAGTTAATCCATTAACGGCTCAAAATGTTCCAGGGTTATTTGCTCGTAATGAACGTGTTGCTGCTATTTTTGATACTGAATTTGGACCAATGGCTATGGTTTTAGTCGGCGCAACTATTGTAGCCTCTATTGAAACTATTTGGCACGGCAATGTAACGCCACCTTGTGGCCAACTAGATAGTTGGGATTATCCTGCTGATGGCGAAAATGCAATCACCTTAAAGAAAGGTGATGAAATGGGACGCTTTAAGTTGGGTAGTACAGTTGTTATGTTATTTGGTGACGACATGCTAAGTCATTTTGATGATGCATTAGAAGCTGGCAGTGTTACTCGCCTTGGCGAGCCTATGGCGTATTTGAATCAGTAATTCTTGAAAATCACTGTTATAAAATATGCTAAAAGAGCAAATTTAAGTAGTTATGAAACCACAAACTAAAAGCTTATTTCAGCTCCATATTGCAGTATTACTATTTGGTGGTACTGCATTATTTTCACATCTTTTACCTTGGTCTGCTGTAGATATAACTATATTACGAACAGCCATTGCCAGCGTGACACTCGCCATTATTATTAAACTGCAAGGCGATAAACTCACCTTAAATAATTTTAATGATTATCGAATGGCTATTATTCTTGGTGTTACCGTTGGTTTACATTGGGTTACTTACTTTTATGCCATGCAACTCGCTGGCGTTGCTGTTGGTATGCTCGCCTTCTTTTGCTTTCCTATTGTTACTGCCTTTTTAGAACCTTTATTTACTAAAAGTAAGCCTCACCTTAGAGACATCAGTTGCGCTCTGTTAGTTTTTTTAGGGATAGTGTTATTAGTACCCGAACTTACATTAGAAAATAATACAACGTTAGGTGTTATCATCGGTTCGTTTTCTGGTGTGTGTTATGCAGTACGTAATGTTATGCACAAACATTATTTTAGTCATTACAAAGGCACACAAGCAATGTTTTATCAAACGGGTGTTGTGGCTATTATGTTGTCGCCGTTTTTAACTCAAAGCCCATTTGAAATGAACGGAGTTTGGGGAAATGGTCAACTAGGAGAGTTGGGCTTGTTACTTATTTTAAGTATTGTATTTACAGCTCTTCCGCACTCTTTCATTGCCAATTGCTTCAAACATCTTAGTGCTAAGACTGCTGGGCTAATATCTTGCATGCAACCAGTTTATGGTATTATTCTGGCGGTATTATTATTAAACCAATGGCCTGATTCTACTGTTTACATTGGTGGTAGCTGTATTGTTTTTGCCGCTATATTTGAGACCATTTTAGTAACAAAAAAATAAATTAATTATTTATCAAAATCATGAGACAATAATTTAATAAATTAAATTAGATGAAATTTTAGGGATATCTATGGCTAACTTTAATAAACTTATTAACTATGTATTGATTGTATTATTTGCAGAATCAGTATTGTTATCTTTTGTGTACGACACTTTTTTAGCAATGTTATTAATTGGTTTACCAACCATTTTAATTAGCCTGTTTATGGTTAAAAGCTTCCCTACAGCAGCGTTAACTAGGCATACAGTAGCATTAGCCACAATGATATTTGTGTGTTTACACATTCATCAAATGAACGGGTTAATTGAAATTCATTTTGAATTATTTATTCTATTAGCCTTCTTAATTGTGTTGAATGATTGGCGTATATATATATCGACTTTACTACTAGTTGGTACGCATCATATGTCCTTTTATTTTATGCAAAGTAATGATGTAGGTGTATTCGTATTTACTCCTGATCGCTTAGAATTTAATAATGTCCTTATTCATGC
>CALJMY010000089.1 GCA_937981905.1 uncultured Enterobacterales bacterium | reverse complement strand
AACTACACTGTCTTTTTTGAAGAAGATTTTGATAGTGGTGTTCAAGGCGAAAATTCACCTGGTGGATTAAATCTAACAGATTTAAAAGTAAAAAATTCTTGGGGACTAAGCGCACAAATTGGTGCTGATTATCATTTAGATGAAAAATGGTTAATTAATGCGGCTATTCGCTATATAGATATTGATACAACAGCCACTTTTAAAGCTATCGACGGCACAGTGCCTGGTAAGGTAGAAATTGACGTTGACCCAATGGTTTATATGGTTTCTGTTGGTTACACGTTTTAAATTAATTAATTATTAATAATAAAATAAACGGACAACGTTATGAAGCCAGTTTGAATGCCAAACTGGCTTTTTTATATGCCCCAGCTTTTAACAATTTCTGAAATTTCATTGACTGAATTTTAGTGAAAACCTATCGATAAATTAACACCTCTAAATATCCACCTAACTGCTTTTCTAAATATCCACTTAATTACTTATCTAAATAAATCCCTAGATAGCTCCCTAAATCTAAATATTGTTGATTTCTTTAATTAATATTAAAAATAATTTAATAAAACAATTAATTTTATATATTTAAAGACACATAAATTACAAATAAATATAAAAATCATGCGTTTAAAAAAACAAACTCACCACAACCGTATAACGAATACAAATAGATCTCATTTAGTATTGTTTATTCAATTAATAATGATTATCATTAGCCGCCTCAAATAGGGTGCCTTAAAAAGTGAATAGACATTTTTTAAGACACACTTATTCAATTTAAAAAAATTATAGGAACGTTAACTAATGAACATGAAAAATTTATCGAAAGTCAGCCTAAGTATATTATTAGGTTTAAGCCTTGCAGCTTGTAGTGGAGATGATGGTTCTGACGGTGTAGATGGAACAAACGGTACAGATGCTGTAAATGGTACTAATGGCGTAACAACATTCGTAGCACGTGACGATGTAATTACTTCTAACGCTAATATCGCTTATGCTGCTTATTCTGATTCATTAATTTCTGCAATTGCATTACAAGATGCAATTAATACATTTATTGCAGCGCCAACTGACGCTAATTTTTCTAGCACTAAACAAGCATGGTTAGACGCTCGCGAACCTTACGGCCAAACTGAAGTTTATCGTTTCCGTGAAGGTCCAATCGATTTCGTTGACGAAGCTGCTGGTACTGAAGGTCCTGAGGGTTCACTAAATGCATGGCCATTAGGCGAAGCATTAATTGATTACATTTCAACAACTCCTGCTGTTAATGGTAGCCCATTCCAAGAAGATGGTACTAGTGCACTAAGCTCTAACATCATTGCTGATATTACTGCTTATGCAACTATTGATAAAGCAACGATTCAAAGCCTAAGTAATAAAGAAGATGATGAGCGCAATGTAACAACTGGTTACCACGCCATTGAATTTTTATTATGGGGTCAAGATTTAAATACCGACCTTAGTTCTTCTCAAGATGTTCGTGATGCAACTGCTGGTCAACGTCCAGTAACAGATTTTAATACGTCTGGTGCTTGTACTTCTGGTGAAGGCAGCGCTCAAGCTGATGAAATTTGTACTCGTCGTGGTCAATACTTACAAGTAGCTACTGAAATTTTAATTGATGATTTAACAACAGTTGTTGAAGCATGGGAACCAGTTACTGGTGACCATTACAAAACATTTGTTGCTGGCGGAGACACATCTCTAGCATTAATTTTAGAAGGTATGGGTCGTTTAAGTTTTGGTGAATTAGCTGGTGAACGTATTAATGTTGCACTGACAACTGACTCACAAGAAGATGAACATTCATGTTTCAGTGATAACACTCATCGTGATATTTACTTAAATGCTAAAGGTGTTCAAAACAGCTTCAACGCTACATACACTCGCATTAATGGTGAAAAAATTGAAGGTGCTTCAATTTACGACCTACTACTAACTGAAGGTTTCCCTGAATTAGCAAACAAATTACGTGCTTCATTAGAAGCAACGATGTCTGCTGCGTCAGTTATTGATACGAAAGCTGAATCTGGTACGCCATTTGATGTACTAATCCAAGAAGGTATTGACCAAGAAAATGTTATTGCTGTGATTGATGCATTAGTCGTTCAAACAGACGATATTGAAGAAGCAATTGAAGCATTAGAAATTACAACTAATGACTTACGTCAAGATACAGAAGAACAAATCAGTGAGTAAATCTCCTGATAATAATAATGCTTAATCGCATTATTATATTTTAATTAAAAGGTTCACTTCGGTGAGCCTTTTGTAGTTTCTAGGATAAAAGAATAGCAATGAAATTTAGCAAACGTATTTACTTGATAACGCTAACTATAATGTTATCAGGCTGTGGTGGTGGAGGTTCTTCATCAGAAACTCCAACAACGCCGGAACCGACTACCGATCCCATTATTGATCCAATTACAGATCCTGTTCTGGATCCAACTCCCGTTGTTGATCATAGTGGATTAACGCCTGTTTCAATGGATAACCCTGAAAATGATGAGCACCTCACGGGTGGGGATATTACTGTCTTTGTTTCTTCAAACGATGCATTTAGTAGCCGTCCAGAATTAGTTACTGATAATTTTCAAGATGATGGTTTTTTTACATCAGGCGATCATTTATTTAGAACACCTCACACTGGTGTTGGTCCTCTTTTAAACGCTGGTAGTTGCCAAGGTTGTCATATTAATGATGGTAAAGGAGTAGTTCCTGAATCAGTAGATGAACCAATGACAAGCATGTTTTTAAAGATAGGCGATGCACTAGGCAATGAAGATCCTATTTACGGTGATCAAATTCAAACATTCTCAGTTCAAGCATTAGATATAGCCGACGGTGTTGCGGGTTTACCTAAGCATAATGGTTCGGTAAATGGCGATGAGCTATTTGGCGAAGCGTATGCTTTTGTTGAATATGAAATGATCACTGGCACATACAGCGACGGCACATCGTATGAATTACGAAAACCAACGTATAAAGTTAAAGATTTAAGTTACGGTGATTTTAATGACAATGTGACTTTTTCTGCTCGCGTATCCCCCGCTATTTTTGGTTCTGGTCTACTTGAAGGAATTCCAAGTGAGAACTTACTAGCATTAGCCGATCCAAACGATGAAAACAACGACGGCATTTCAGGTAAAGCAGCAATGGTCACTAATGTAATGACTAATGAGCTAGAAGTTGGTCGCTTTGCTTATAAAGCGCAAAATCCGCACGTGTTACAACAAGCATCAGGCGCTTATCGTGGTGATATGGGCGTGACGAACTCTTTGTTTATTGGTGAACCTTGTACCGCAGGACAAATAGCTTGTATTACTGAGGCAGAGAGCGAAGTAAAACAAGCAAACGAACCTGATATTCTAGATCGTCAATTAGCATTGGTTGAGTTTTATAACAAGGTATTAGGCGTACCTGCTCGCCGTGGTTATGACGAAGCAACTGACACGTGGGATGAAAATATTCTTGCTGGTCGTAAAGTATTCTTTGAAACTGGCTGTGTTGATTGCCATACACCGCGTCATGTAACAGGTGACGTAGTTGGTAGTCGTTTAGGTGAAATTACATTAACTGCATTATTAGAAACACCACAAAAAGTCGACTATTTATCACAACAAGTCTTCTATCCTTACACCGATTTATTACTGCATGACATGGGCGGCAGCTGTAAAGTCACGCGTGAATTAGCCGACGAATCAATTTGTACTAGTGGTGAAATGTGTTACTACGTTCAGCGATGTGACGGTTTAGCTGATGATTTACCAATGGGTGATGCGTCTGGTTCTGAATGGAAAACGCCAGCACTTTGGGGAACAGGATTAGTTCAAACGGTAAACGCTAAGGCAACTTTTTTACATGATGGCCGCGCGCGAAATCATGCAGAAGCGATTTTATGGCATGGCGGTGAAGCACAAGCAGCTAAAGATTTATTCGTTAATTTATCAGCAACAGAACGTGAACAACTTCTGGCGTTTTTAGGAAGCTTATAATGACAAAACGTCTTTGGTTGCTATTAACATTAGCGATTACGCTTAGCGTCACCACTTGGCAGTTTCTTAACAAAGAAACTGCCCCTGCGTTTGATCAAAGTGAGCTATTACCTGGTGGGGAGATGACCGTAAAACGATTATCTCATCGCAGTTATGTTGCTGCAGGGCGAAATGTTGGTCGTGTTAAAGAACTCGATTTTTGGACTGGTTTTTCTTTCTTTCGTGATCCTTGGGTGATTGCACCTGCAAGTACACTTGATCGCGATGGATTAGGCCCTCTCTTTATCACGCGTTCTTGTGTTACATGTCATCACGATGGCGGTCGCGGGCCAATGTCTTCTGAAGGAGTTCATCAACCTTCGTCTTTGCTTATTCGATTAGGCAGTACAATTGAAAATGTGAATGCGATTGACCCAACTTACGGTGGCCAAATTCAACCACGCTCAGTTAAATTATTGCACCCATCAATCAAAAAACAACCTGAACCCGAAGCTTGGTTAGATTTAAAATATGACATTATTAACGGTGAATTCGCCGATGGTGAAGCTTATAAATTATATAAACCAACTTATATTTTAACTAAATTCAGTTTAGGTCCTTTAGCGAAAGATATTGGTATTTCACCTCGTTATGCTCCTAGTATTTATGGCATGGGCTTATTAGATGCTATCAATGAAAGTGATTTGTTAGTTCAGGAAGATCCAAACGATGAAGATCGCAATGGCATTTCACCACGCTATAACCGAGTGCCTGATGTAATCACTAACCAAAAAGATGCTATTGGTCGATTCGGTTTTAAAGCTAAACACCCCACGCTAAATCAACAAGTGGCTGCTGCATTTGTTGGCGACATAGGCATTACTAGCCCTATGTTTCCAAATGAAGAATGTACGAATGTTCAAGTTGGTTGTCAAAAAGTCTCTAAATTAGGACACCCTACAGGTGTTGAAATACCCAATAAATTACTGACTTTAGTGAATGATTTCAGTGCTTATATTGGGGTTCAGCCAGCACGAAATTTAGAGAACAAAACGACTCAAAAAGGCCGTTCGTTATTCTATCAAGCTAACTGTAATCAATGTCATACGCCTAGCTATGTTACCGATTCAAACTATCCATTACCTGAATTAGCTAATCAAAAAATATGGCCCTATACCGATTTAGCCCTACATGACATGGGAGAAGGACTTAGCGACGGCATTACTGAGTTTAACGCTAACGGACAAGAATGGCGTACACCACCATTGTGGGGTATTGGATTACAAAGAAAATTATCAAGTACTGCGCGCTTTTTACATGACGGGCGCGCACGTTCAATTAATGAAGCTATTTTATGGCACGGCGGTGAAGCACAACAAGCCAAACGTCATTATATCAATATGAGTAAGGCTCAAAGGGACGCGTTACTTCTATTTATTAAATCAATTTAAGATAAAAACAATTTAAGGTAAAAGCGATGAAAAAATTAACCATGATAAGCACATCAATAGCACTAAGTTTATTCCTTAGTGCATGTGGCGGCGGCGGAAGTAGTAGCGATAGTACTAATGATAGCGATGGTGGCACTGCAGTCGTTACACCAACTCCTACGCCGACCCCAGAGCCAACACCTACTGAAACTATTGATGTACAGTTTGGCACTTACTTATCTGATCTTGGTAATAATCATATTTTACCAAGCTACCAAGCATTTCAATCTCAAAGTGAACAGTTTTTAGCGACGACAACAGGATTTTGTAGCCTAACAAATGCAACAGATACCGATTTAGAAGGTGTTAAAGCTGCATGGTTAGATGCGAACTTAAGCTGGCAAAATATTCAATGGCTTAAAGTTGGCCCATCAGCTGATTTATTATTTAGAATTCAGTTTTGGCCAGACACTAATACCGCAGTATCACGTGGTGTTGCGACTAATTTATTAGAGCAAGAAACTATTACAGCAGACTTAATTGCTAGTAAACAAGTTGGCGGACAAGGCTTGCCTGCGGCTGAGTTTTTACTATACCCAGATAGCACAGACGATAATTTACTTAACAGTGATATCAAATCAAAACGTTGTGAATTGTTAACAGCTATTAGCCAAAATTTAACGAACATGGCGACAGAATTAGTTGATGAATGGAAACCTACCGGTGGAAATTATATCAATACGTTTGTAACTGGTACGGGGGAATTTACTGGCACACAAGATGCGGTTGAAGAATTAGTGACTAATTGGCTTGAGCAAATTGAAAAAGTTGAAGATGCAAAAATATTATCAATATTAAGTAATGAAGCACCAGGTTTACCTGCATTAGCAGAACACGCGTTAAGTGATACATCATTAAACAGTATTAAAGTAAATTTATCTGTATTTTTAGATATTTATACGGCTAACGAAGGTCATGGTTTTGATAATATTTTAACTGACTTTGCAGAACGATCTGAGTTATCGCTACAAATTTCAGACAAAATCATCGCCACGCAAACAACCATCAATCAGTTAGATGGCTCTTTCGAAGCAGCTTTAAATGATGCTGAAAAGCGTCAAATACTAACAACCGCGACTGATGAACTAGGTGAAATACGTGATTTATTAACCACTGAATTTGCACAAATACTCGATCTTAATATTGGTTTTAACTCAAATGATGGTGATTAATGCTTAATCGCAGACAGTTTCTGTTAGGCGCTGGCGGTGTTGTAGGACTCGCCAGTCTTCCTATCGTTTTAAAAAGTAACGATACACAATCGTGGTTGGTCAGTGCTTTTAGTAATAATAACCAGCAACATTTTGTGGGTGCATTTTCTGCTGATGGCCAATTGATTAACGCAGTTGCATTACCTGCTCGTGGCCACGGCGCTGTTGCACACCCTTTTAAAAAAGGTCATGCCATTGTATTTGCTCGTCGTCCGGGTACATTTATGATGGAAATTGATTTTATCAATGGACGAATCACTAAGCAGGTTAATGCTAGTCAAGGACAACATTTTTTTGGTCACGGTGTGTTTAGCCATGACTCAGCAGTGTTAATGTCTGTTGAGAACAATTTTGAAAAAGCGCGTGGTGAAATCGTTTTACGTGACAGTAATAATTATCAAATAGTTGATAAATACGATTGTGGTGGCGTGGGTCCTCATGAATGTAAACTCATGCCCAACAGCAACACATTAGTGATTGGAAACGGCGGCATATTAACAAACCCAAAGTGGCCTAGAAAAAAACTAAATCTTGATTCAATGACGCCTGCTCTAACCTATCTTGATCTTGATGATGGTAAAACTATCGATCATTTTTCTTTAGATAATCATCAATTGAGCATAAGACACCTTGATGTTAGTTCTAGTGGAAAAGTAATCGCTGGCTTGCAATATCAAGGAGCGAAATCAGATCAAGTACCACTAGCTATTAGTCATCAAGGACAGCAAAAATTGCAGTTTTTAAAAGCTGATGATTCTACATGGGCAAGATTAAATCAATACACTGCCAGTGTTTGTATCGATGAACCTAATAATCAAGTTGCTATAAGTGGTCCTCGTGGTGATTTAATCACGCTATGGGATTTAGACACTGACACATTCATTAAAAAAATTAAAATGCGTGACGTTGCAGGATTAAGCATGAGCAACAATCAACTTATTGCTTCCAATGGCAAAGGCCAAACAATCAACGTGAGCGAGTCCCCATTACACCCTAATACATTTCGAAATATCCGCTGGGACAATCATTTAACTACCATCACAGGAGTAAGTGCATAGACGCTTTATTAATAGAGTGTTTATTAGTTATTTTAACTCCAGATAGTCGTGTCGGTTAAGGCAGTTTTAATACTGACACGATTAATCTAAAAATATTAGTATAATTAATTCAACATCGAACTCAATTTAAAATAAACAGCACTTTGTTTAATATCATATTTTATAAGCTCACATGATTACCTGTATAATATTGCTAAACCCAAATGCAATTAACGAGTAAAACGTCGTTAAAATCCGACTAAGGAACAACGATGAAACGCAGAGAATTCCTTCAAAGCACTGGAATAATTAGTTTAGGATTATTAGCAGGTTGTACCCCAAAATCTAAATCGATTCCTATTGATGTACAAACAACGATTGTAGATAACAACATTGTAGTCGATATTACAAAAGTCGATAGCTTAGAACCAAGTGTTGTTGCTTGGGGGAAAAAGCGTATTGGTATTATTAAAAATAATGACGGAAGTTATCACGCCAACATAATGACATGTACACATAAAGGCTGCACAGTGGGTAAATCCAAAGGAGGCTACGCTTGTCCTTGTCACGGTGCTCTTTACACTTATGATGGAACTGTCACTAGAGGACCAGCTAAACAAAACTTAGCTTCATTGCTTGTTACTTCCGATGAGTTTTTTCTTTACATTCAACTTCCTGTTATTGACAGCGTATAGCATTCATTTAAGCGAGTTATTATGACACTTTCCTTATCACCGCCAGCAGCACTATTACAACACGCACTACCCTATTTAAATTCAAAAAATAACATTTTAGATTTAGCATGTGGTAGCGGCCGAAATGGATGCTACTTAGCAGATTTAGGACATAATCTTACTTATTTAGATAAAAACGAAACCACACTTAAGACGATAAAAGAACAAGTAACTAGTGGATTGTTTATTCAAGCTGATTTAGAAACAACGCCACCTTATCAACTCAAAAAATCAGAATACGACGCTGTTGTGGTTATTCGTTATCTTCATAGAGAGTTAATGCCAACGATTATTGATGCCATCAAACCTGGTGGATTAATTATTTATGAAACATTTACTCATCAACAAGCAAGTATTGGCCGTCCTAAAAATCCTCACTTTTTATTAAATGATAGAGAGCTAGTAACGATATTCAAAGATTTTGAGCCACTTTATCAATTTGAAGGTTTTGATGAACAACAACAGGCTTTTATTGGGCAGTTTATTGGTCGCAAATATGGTTATAAACAAGCGTAAATTTGAAATTTTATTGATAAGATAAACAAACATAATTAAACCAGTATGTTTTAAGGAAAGTGATGGAATACCAAGGCGTCTATATAAACCTTGCTCAATCAAAAAAACGAAATGAAAGCATAACTAATCAACTTAAGTCATTAGGGTTTGAGCATTTATATAAACGTTTTAATGCGATTAGAGCCTCTTTTGATGGTGATCCATTAAAAGCACCAATGAAAAATGCTGAATTAGGTTGTTGGCTGTCGCATTTAGAAGTCATTAAGCAATCAATGAATGACGATATGCACCTTCATGTATTAGAAGATGATGCTTTACTTAATCCGTTATTATCCACAATGCCATCATTATTTAATTGGCTTGATGGCCAAACTGATTGGGATATTGTTTACACTGATGTTTATTTTCATCCACCACCATCACCTGACATTTTCTACCAATTCACTATGGCGAGTGATCAATTTAAAAAGAATAGGAAACTTGAATTAATATCTCTAAATACAATTCAAGTTACTGGCACAACATCTTATTTTATAAATAAACGTAGCCTAAAAAAGGTTTATTCATTGTTAGAAGGACAATGGAATTCAGGAAAAACTATTGATATTTTTATTGCTCAATTAATTAAAAATAAAAAATTAAATGCGTTTGTAACCGCCCCATTTATTACCAGTATAACCCCTGAAGTAGCCGTAGAATCTACGATAGGTGATTATGGGAATAGTACTCAAATATTAGACTTATTAAGACGATCTTTATACGTTGATAGTATGCCTGACAATTTATACCAAGAAGCATTAAATGGAACAAGAAATCAGGTGATTGATCCTAGAATTGGTTTATACGCAGAGTCTATTAAAACAGTATTAGGGTCGGTTAAATCGATTTAACCTGAGTACTAGATAGGAGAATTATAAATTAAATAGATTGTTTAATCTTTTCAAACGTTGGCAAGAACCACGGCGTAAATAACTCTGGAAAGTCGCCTAATTGCTGTTCAAGATCTGATAGTGATTGCCATTTCAAGGATTCGACTTCATCAGGATTAAAGTAGGTTATTGCAGGGTTTTCATAGGCAATAAATAAATGATCAAACTCATGTTCAATAAGATCGTTAGGCATAACAGCTTTATACAAATGACTACCTACCCAAGTTAACTGATTAAGAGTAACGCCTAACTCTTCCTCTACTCTTTTTAATGCAGACAATTGTGTATTTTCATTCATCTGAGGATGTGAACAACAACTATTACTCCATAGTAATGCCCCGTGGTATTTACAGGCAGCACGTTGTTGCATTAACAGCTGTGTTTCGCCGTTATGTTCACGCACGATAAAAACTGAGAATGCGCGATGCAATAACCCTTGCTGATGGGCAATTAATTTATCCTCACTGCCAATGACTTGATCGTTTTCATCAACCAATATGACTAAATTACGTTGCATGCTATTTCTCTCTATTAAAAACGCGCGTAGTATACCTTAAATCACCCAATTAAAGAGTCTTTATACATATGGCAAGCAACTTAAATGAACTCATTATTGAACCAGTATTGAGTGCACAATCAAAAGATTTACAAGAACTAATCACCGAACTAGAAGCTTATAATCATTCAAAATTAGGTGATAATCATAAGCAGCCTATTATGAGTATGATAAAACAACCCAATGGTAAGCTTGTTGGTGGTGTGTTTGCTTATTTAAGTTATGGTTGGTGCACTATTGAATTGTTATGGATTGATGAGCAATATCGCGGTAATGATTTAGCGACTAAAATATTGAAACAAATTGAAGCGTTTGCTATTAACGAAGGTGTAATTCGCTTTAAAGTAGAGACAGGCAGCTTTCAAGCATTAGATTTTTATAAGAAACAAGGTTTTGAAGTTTACGCTGAGCTAGAAGATTATCCGCTGGGTCATACAAATTACTATTGCCGAAAGATAATTTAATAAATTGTCATCGCATTTAACATTGTTACATCATCAAATTACAGTATTTAATGCCAAAAAAGTATCAATGTTATTACTATTAACCTCCTTAACAAGGCAATAAAAATTCCCTTTAAACAACACTTGAATACTCAAAAGTAAATGATAAACTCAGAACCCATTGCAAGGTAGCTAGGTATAAACATGATGTTTCACATACAAAAGTCATTTCTCATTCTTATCACCTCTCCCTTTAAATGCTCTTAAATATCTTTTAAAGAGTAAAAACGCCTTAGAAATCATCATTAATTTGAATCAAACCATAAGTGTTATATGACAGAAACAACAATACAAGATGCATTTATTGATATCACAGTAGAACACGTTTCTGAATTATCATTTCTTTGGTTACGCCGCTCACAAGCCATCGCTGGCGTTAATCAAGAGCAACGTACAATAAGAAAAATAGAACGGCGGATGACAAAACACATCGCTGGGCTACTCCTAACACTAAACACTAGTGAAACATTAGCGTTAGAAGCCCTTCAAGACTTTTCAGGTGCCGGAGAATGTTTCACTGTAACTACCATGGCGTTAGCATCAGGTAATGTCGATGTAATGCATCAAATATTAGCGTTCGCTCAACAAAACAAACGTGTGCAAGCCGGTTTTATCTCAGCCTTTGGTTGGTCTGATCTAGCACCTGTTCGCTATTGGTTAGGTCAATGGTTATACAGCGACGATTTATATCAACAATATGTCGCTTTAGCGATATGTAGTATTCGAGGAATAGACCCAGGCCCTAAGCTCACTGAGATCTTAAAAAGTCGTGCTCATTATAAAGATGACCAACTTTTTAGCCGCGCCCTTCGTCTTGCCGCTGAATTAAACCGTCAAGATTTAAAAATACAAATAACAGAAATAGCAAAATTTGCCCATAAAGAAGAAAACAATGCCATCGCATTTTGGGCGTTTTGGTCAACAACGGTATTAGGTAGCCATGGTGCTGCTGTCCATTTAAAACCATGGGTGATTAACGAAAATCAATATCAGAAAAAAGCAATGGATATCACCTTTCGTCTACTGCCCAACAACACGGCAAGAGACTGGATAAAAACAATGGCACAGTCGGCGCCGCGCCGCCAAACCATTATCGCCATTTCAACGTTAGGTGACGTACAACCTGTCGGCTGGCTTATTCAACAAATGCAGGATTTAACACTGGCTCGCATTGCAGGTCATGCTTTTTCAATGATTACAGGGCTTGATTTAGAAACTCAGCAATTACACTTACCAGAAATACCCAAAGAATGGGCCGACATGGTAGAAGCTTTTGAAGATGCCGACACGATTGAAAGCAGCGCAGAACTTGGTTTTATTGCTCACGACAGTTACCTACCATGGCCTAATGCCACAAAAATTCACCGCTATTGGCAACAACATCAACATGATTATGCTACTAACCAACGTTACATCATGGGTAGCACTATA
>CALJMY010000088.1 GCA_937981905.1 uncultured Enterobacterales bacterium | reverse complement strand
AGTGATTTGTTCGAGCGCTTATCAAAACGTATTGGTAGCAGCGTACGCTCAGCGATGAATTCAGCACAAGATTTTAGATTGAACTGATTAGCTAAAAACATATGAAGTGATAGAGAAATGGCAGCGTAGATTTACGTTGCCATTTTTGTTTGTAGAAATAGATATTGAGGTTTGGGAAGAGCTATCCAAACACCTTATTTAACATAATATTAATTATGCGTAGTTGAATATGTACTATACGTAGCTCCTAAATATGGCTTTGAAAGTGTCTTTTTCGTATATACGGAAATTAAGTGGACGAAACAAAAAGACCTAGTTAGTCTGGTAACTACAGTTAAAGCGCTATCAGAACCGTCTTAATAACGTTTAAATACAGCGACTTAAAAAGGATTAAGCTAGTTGATTATAGAAAGATAAAACCCAAGTAATATGATAACCGTGCAAATTAAGTCCAACCAAGTATGCAGACGCTTACACAAAAACAGATTAAAACACGCAGTCAGCGTTATTATCGAACATCAAATAACACGGTGACTTCGACAGAAATCAACTCGTACGTCATTCTTCAATTTAGCATCTAACCGAACCTAGAAACCAACAGCCGAACGAGCATAAAGTAATATTTGCCTGCGTGATCAAGACACATTGGATGCTCTAAAATCTGTGGCGACACAGATAGATACATTAAAACGCTCACCACGCAGCGTCAAGCAACACAATGGCAGTTAATACGCACTGATAGCAACAATGATGTAACCGCCCTCGTTCCTATTAGTGCTCATCGCACTCTTTACCAGTAATCACATCTAAACGAATTACTTAAAACACGAAAATTCAACAAATCAAACTCACCAATACCAAATATTTAACACAAATTTTGCCAATTTATTGGAATAAAAGAGAGAGAACCGCTCTTGTGTGTCGATTTCAAGCATTTCTTACCATGTATAATAGGTGAAAATTCCTTAATTTTAACAAACTAAGCACCCTATTTTAGCCACAGAACACTCAAATACCCTACTTTATGCCATATTCATTCGATATAGGCCAAAAACACTCCATTTAGACCGTGAAATGTTACGTAAAAACTGACGCAAACTGAAACATTTCAAACTTGTAATAATTCCAAACAAATTAATTCAGTTAAGAAAAAATAATTACCGTTGATTTTTAGCAAAACAAAGCCACTTTCCCGAAGTAATTCTGCTCCATTCAACATTATGTCTAAAAAACACTCCTATGTGACCTATTGATAAAACAAGTGCTTTAAGTCAACCCCATTCATCCTACATATAGTGAATTTCATCTAAAATTTTTGATAGTAATAAAAAATAAGGAAGGACCGAGCAAAAAGCTTGGCCTACTGAGTCTAGATGTCACTTGGGGAATCGTGACCATCTAGCACTAGACATTAAGGGATGATAAAAAAGTGAATACTTTAATAAAGCAATCAGCATGGGCTTGCTTATTTGCACTTTCCATGAATACGGTCGCAGCGGCGCCATTAGTTAACTTTGGCTCGCCGCTTGGAATAAATACCAATGAAGCATTGGAAAATAACACCAGTCTACCTTTCGTAGATCTGTTCAAATTATCGATGCCATTTGATGAAGCACGTCCTTGGTTTACCAAAGGTCACGTGCAGTATGATCAAAATGGTTGGCCTAAGCTGTTAAACGGCGGGCAAGCGGGAACTCGTTTTTTAAACCAGATTGACCCAGAAGCACTTCCAAAAGGTGTATACACCGTCAGATACGATGGCCAAGGCCGTATTCGTTATGGTGGCAGTGTGAAGGTTGTTAATCGTGGTCAAGGTGTTGACCTCATCACCATGACACCCATGAGTGACAAAAAGATTACCGCAACAATGACTATCGACTCATCTAACCCGAAAAATTACGTACGTAATATACGTGTTTTGATGCCGGGTGGAATTTGTGCTGATAACCCATTACGCCGTGTTTCAACAGCGCGCCAATGTCGTGGAAACTATCAGTCATTTGCAGATAATTACAATCACCTAACATTCAATCCTGACTACCTAAACTTCATGAAGGACTTTAAAGTCTTACGTTTCATGAACATGGCAGGTATTACTAGAAATAATCTAGAACAATGGACACGCCGTCCTAACCTACAACAAGCAACCTGGGGTGGTAAAGAAGGTCGTCGTGGCGTCCCATTAGAAGTAATGGTTAAGCTTGCCAATAAGTTGAATATTGACCCTTGGTTCAGTATTCCGCACAAGGCTAACAACGACTTCATCAAGCGTTATGCATTATATGTTCGTAGTAACTTGAAGCCTCACCTTAAAGCTTATGTCGAGTACAGCAACGAAACGTGGAACGACGTATTTGTTCCTCAAGCTGAGCACATGAAGCAGACAGGTGTACGTTACAAGTTAGATAATGATCGTCGTGTTGCTGGTGCAAAATACTACTCACTGCAAAGTACCCGTATTTTCAAAATGTGGGAGCAAGCCTTTGGTGGTACTCAGCGTCTAGTACGTGTAATGGGTGGCCTGACGAGTGATATGAACTTATCACACACTATTTTAGGTTACCGCGAAGCCTATAAGAGTGTAGATGCCTTAGCTGTTGCACCGTACTTCTATGTCAGCCAAGAGCGCATCAAACGCATTCGTAGCGTTGGACAAGTGTTCCAAGAGCTAGAAGCAAAGGATAACCGCTATTCAATCGACAACACACTTAAG
>CALJMY010000087.1 GCA_937981905.1 uncultured Enterobacterales bacterium | reverse complement strand
GATTATCGTGATTTCTAAATTACCTCGATGGGTAGAATATGGTTCGTTTATTCTTTCATTAGTTGCAGGTCTTATTAATTCAATAGGCTTACTAGGATTTAAACATCAATCAATTTCACACTTATCAGGCACAGCGGCCCTTTTAGGAACAGGAATTATAGGTTCGATTATTTCTGATGTGTTTCATTTAGTTTTAATATTATTTAGTTTTTTAATAGGGTCTGCCATATCTGGTTACTTCTTACGAGGTGGCTCTTTAAAATTAGGTCGTAACTACAGCGGTCTTCTGCTGTTAGAAGCTAAATTCTTTTGGGCTCGATCTATTTCTTAACAAAGGATTCATTATCTGGACATTACCTAGCATCTGCTGGTTGTGGGTTACAAAATGCACTTGCAACAACATATAGTGGAGCTGTTGTCCGTACAACACATGTAACTGGAATATTTACAGATTTAGGGATTATGTTAGGTTCAAAAATTAGAGGGGAGACTTTTGACAAAAGAAAAGGGTTATTGTTTCTATTGATAATTTTGGGATTTATTTGTGGAGGAACGTTGGGTGCGTATTTATTTAGTATCTTTATGTTTAATGCTCTACTTTTCCCAGCTAGTATATGTTTATTATTAGCTTTTTTTTACTGTTTTTTTAATGCACGTAGTAGCTAAAAAGGCGTTAAACGAAACGACTAATAATCCCGAAATGTTTTACAACATAAAAAGCCAATTAACGCATCTCTGTTTAGATTGGCCAAACAATATCAAGGATACACCGACATGAATTTTAAAAAAATTGGCAGTTTAATTATTGTTGTATTTTTAACTGGTTGCGCAGGAGAAACACCAATCTTAGGAGTTACGGCAGGTAAGTTAATTCCATGCCCAGACAAGCCAAATTGTGTAAATAGTCAGATTGTTGATAATGAACATTTTATTAAACCAATCATTATTAGTAAAACGCATATAGAGCCTAAAGAACAACTTACACACATAATTAACGGTATAAAAAGTGCAGAAATTAAAGAAGTAAAAAATGATTACCTCAGAGTTGAGTTTGTTTCTGCTGTGTTTGGTTTTGTAGATGATGTTGAATTTTACTTTCCTGCATCAACATCAAACAAAGTAGTTGTTGATGTTCGATCGGCTTCTAGGGTTGGACATTCTGATTTTGGTGTTAACAGAAAAAGGATAGAAGAAATTCGTAATAAACTCTGAATAATTATAATTAAGAAATGGGTATTAAATTATTATAACGATAGTAACTCTCATATTGATTAAAACTCATGAGAGTTATTCGATATTGATACATTGCCAGTTAAACAATCTCTCTAAATCTAAAGAAAGTGTCACAGTGGTGGCACTTCCTACGGGGATTATTTAAGACATAGTGATGTACTTTTAATCAACTCGTACATTTTTGTTACAACCTTTCATTATCCCGCTATATATCTACTACTTTTACAAAAAATTGTAATACTTTTGTGAAGAACTCCGGTCACTTAGGATGTAAAATATATTTTTTATTAACCACAACCATAAAATTAATGTGATTAAGATCAACATCAGGTTATTTTATAGGTACCACGTACGTTTTTAATTCTTTTAAAAAATAATAAAACTGCGAAATCATTGAACTTAGATTCAAGTGGTAATAAAAACATACCCAATAATGGAGAGTAAATTTAGATGAGCAAACTTGTTATTATTGGTAACGGTGTATCAGGCGTCACCGTTGCCCGCCATGTCCGAAAGAATAGTGATATGGAAATTTTGATTATTTCAGCAGAAACGGAGCATTTTTTCTCTCGTACCGCTTTAATGTATATTTTCATGGGGCATATGAAATATGAACATACTAAACCTTATGAAGACCACTTCTGGAAAAAGAACCGTATCGATCTAAAGCAAGGCTTTGTCAGTGATATTAATACAGACGATAAAGTGCTTACGTTGTCTTCTGGCGAGAATGTCGAATATGACAAGTTAGTGATGGCTACTGGTTCACAATCGAATAAATTTGGTTGGCCAGGACAAGATTTACCAGGTGTTCAAACGTTGTTTACCTATCAAGATTTAGAATTGATGGAAGAGAACGTTAAAACAACTAAACACGCTGTACTTGTTGGCGGTGGCTTAATTGGCGTAGAAATGGCAGAAATGCTTCTTTCACGCGGCATTGAAGTAACATTCTTAGTACGAGAAGATCGTTTTTGGGGGAATATCCTACCAAACGGCGAAGCTCAAGTAATACAAAAGCATGCTGAAGCACATGGCATTAACTTTAAGTTTGGTACTGAGCTAAAAGAAATTAAAGCGGGTGATGATGGCCGAGTTAATTCAATTATTACTAGTACAGGCGAAGAAATACAGTGTGAAATGGTTGGTTTGTCTGCCGGTGTTCATCCAAATATCTCTGTTGCACAAAAAGGTAATATTCCTGTTGGACGAGGCATTTTAGTTAATGACTTCTTAGAAACACAGGTACCTGATGTTTATGCTGTTGGAGATTGTGCTGAAATCGAGGTAGTTGACGGCCGTAACCGCATCGAACCTCTTTGGTATACAGGTAAACTTCAAGGTGAAGCATTAGCACACACTGTTACTGGTAACCGCACTAAATATGAACGTGGTATTTGGTTTAACTCTGCAAAATTCTTTGATATTGAATATCAAACCTATGGTTTTGTGTTTAACGAACCACTTGAAGGTATTTCATCTTTTTATTGGGAACATCCTGAAGAAGAAATATGTATAAGAATCAACTACCAAAATGATACTCAAGTAGTTACGGGTATTAATACTTTTGGTATTCGTATGCGCCATAACGTTTGGGAAAACTGGTTAGCGAACAGCTGTACTATAAAATATGTATTAGAAAACTTACGTGATGCTAATTTTGATCCTGAGTTCTTTAAGCGCTATGAAAAAAGTATTATCGCTGAATTTAACGAGCAACATCCAGATAACCAATTAAAACTATCACCACTAAGATGGTTCACCAAACGTTTCACTAAGGGGCAGATCAATGCACAATAATAATTTAGCGTGGATTTCACCCGTTAGAAAATCTGGTTTAGCATTTTTCCTTATTGGCTTTTTAGTCTTTGTTGGGATGTTATTTTCAAACCAATTTAAGATTACAGAAGAATCTTTAAGTACTTCAATTAACAATTCAACACATCGTGAACTTATTGCACCGCATTTATCTGAATTCATGAATGAACCGGTTACTAATAAATTTGTGTTTATTGAAGGTGTTCGCAAAACGTTTTCACATTACAACGACACGGTGTTTGAACGTTATCACTTGTCGACTACTGATGTAGAGTCAATTTTAGCGCAAGTAAAAACTTTAGGTTATTACGATTTAAACATCTTATCTAATGTATTTAATACGAAAGATGATTACTCAGCTTACAAAATTAAAAAGCTGTCTGATTACACTGGCTGGTTGGCTGGTAATCAAGGTAAGCCATTAGCTGAAATTGCTGAAGTAATTAATCAAAAAGCGACTGAAATTAACGGTAACGTACTGTCAGAAAAACGTATTGATACTTACGCTATTGGGCAATATATTTACGCGATTGTTAAAAGCTCTTCATCGTCAGTTGTAGTAAAAAATACCGGTTTATTCTTTCTGTTTTCAATATTGTTAGGCACCATTGGTGCATTGATGTATATCATTCCAGAAAAATACGCTGCGCCAGCTGGCATTAAAAACAATAACGTTTTTAAGAACTCAGCAACAAATGGCGGCCTAGTAGGCATGTTAGCGATGTTCTTCTTGGTGTCTGTTTATATCGCTCTGTATTTCTTCCCAGAATATATTATTGAATGGGTATCACTTGTTGATCCTGTCTTTATTGCATTAAACGGAAAGGGCGCAGGCGCTTGGTCAATCTATGGTTTAATTTACACGTTAGCGATCATCATAATGGGCGTTCGCATGTACATTAAATATCGTCATAGTAATTACCATATCGCAAGAACAAGCTCGATTGTATTCTTCCAATCATGTTTTGCATTTATCTTGCCTGAAATTTTAGTTCGCTTGAATCAACCTTCAACCGACTTAAAAAACATGTGGCCATTAGATTATGACTTTTTCGATGCATGGAACTTAGATAGTTTAAGTTCAAGCGGCGGCATTGGCATGTTTATGTTGGTGTGGGGCGTAACACTGTTTGTTATTGGTGTTCCTGTATTTACTTACTTCTTCGGTAAGCGCTGGTATTGTTCTTGGGTGTGTGGTTGTGGCGGCTTAGCTGAAACAGCTGGTGACCCTTATCGTCAATTATCAGACAAGTCAGTAAATGCATGGCGTCTTGAGCGTGTTGTTATACATAGTGTACTTGTATTTTGTATTGTGATGACTATTGCAGCGCTTTATACCTATTTCACTGGTGTGAAAACCATTATGGGTATTGATACTTATACTCTTCGTAGCACTTACGGTTTCTTCATTGGTGCTCTTTTCTCTGGTGTTGTTGGTACTGGTTTTTATCCTAAATTAGGTAACCGTGTATGGTGTCGCTTTGGTTGTCCACTAGCTGCTTACATTGGAATCATCCAACGTTATAAATCTCGTTTCCGTATTACGACTAATGGTAGCCAATGTATTTCATGTGGTAACTGTTCTACGTATTGTGAAATGGGTATTGATGTTCGTTCTTATGCACAACGCGGTGAAGATATTGTACGTGCTTCTTGTGTTGGTTGTGGTGTATGTTCTTCTGTATGTCCACGTGGGGTATTGAAATTAGAGAATGGTTCAACGCCTGTTGTTGTAGACGCTGCTAAGAAAGATGCAACAGTAAAAGTTGTTAACATCATGAGTGTTGAAGAACAAAAAGCAATGATGGATTAATCCATACTTTCATAAACAAAGTAAAGAAATATTCATTTAGTAATATTTCTTTATGTTTATTAAGCAATGATTAAATTGTAAATGGCGCCTTTGAGGCGCCTTTTTTTTTTATAGATAATTACATGACCATAGTCACCACTGCCTTGTGCTATATCCAATCGTTATAAACAATACCTTTCACTACTTTTTTATCTTTATTTGCATTATTGGTAATTAATTAAAATCATAATAAATAGTATCAATGGCACCCATGTTATGGGTATGTGATTATTTGTTATCTTATTGTTACTTAACGAATTAAATCTTATTTACTTTGTCATAAAAGTGTCATAACTTGATTTTGTATCATATAATCAATAATTGTATTTTGTATATTATGTGTATGCATCCAATTCATTTGTTATGGAAGAGAATCTAGTTGTATGAATATTAAGATGAAATTATTAATGAGTACCATTTTACTTGTGGTAAGTATGGTTATTATGTTGTCGCTACAAGTGTATAGCGTTAATACCATGAAGGAGTTATTACTAGGGGTAGAGAGAGCGAATATAATAGATAAAAATATTTTAGAATTGCGCCGTAACGAAAAAGACTTTCTTGCTCGTAAAGACGTTAAATATGTCGAAAAATTTAAAGATGTTGTAACGAATATAAACACTGAAAGTGAGATGTTAAAAGATACATTTCAAAATTTTGATTTACCAATTGACGAAATTAATAAATTTGAACGTATTATTAATGAATATAAAACAGTATTTAGTGAATTAAATGAGCAGCAAAAAATTATAGGATATACAGCTAATGATGGTTTACAAGGCACGTTAAACTTAGCAGCAGAAGAATTAGAGCAATCAATTAATGATGATAATTACATCGCATTAAATCAATTTTTTTCATTACGTCAAATCGAAAACAATTTCTTATTAACTAATGATGATTCAGCTCTAGAGGCGATGTTAAACGCTGGAAATGATATCACTGATTTAAAAATGAATTCTCAAATACAGTTAGATAACTATATTCAACATTTTTCAATATTGTATAACACTAAAAAAGAATTCGGATTTAATCAAAAATTAGGCTTATTAGGTAAGTTAAGAAAAACTGTTCATTCAACTGAAGAAGTACTTAAAACAATAATCACGATTAATAAAAACGAAATAGATAATACAGGTGAATATGTAACAACTATTGGGTTTGTTATGTTTTTTATTCTTTTAGTCATTGCGGTAATTATCTCACTGATAACTTCTCGTAGTATTTTGGTGCCTATAGAGTCACTTAGGAATTTGATGATAGAAATAGGTAATACTAAAAATTTATCACTGGTTGCTAATGAAAAAGGTAATGATGAAATCTCAGATATGGCAACACATTTTAATGACATGGTTAGCCAGTTTAAACATTTAATTGGTGAAGTTAATACTTCTGTTGTGAGCTTAAATAAGGCGGCTATTAACCTAGCAACCAATATAGAGATAACAACTCACGGTGTTCAAAGCCAAATGAGTGAAACTGATATGGTCGCTACCGCTATTACTGAAATGGTTGCTACTGTTAATGAGATTTCTAAAAACACATCAGAAACAGCTGTTAAAGCTGATGTCACTAATAACAATGCAATTGTAGGCCAAAAGGGTGTTGATGACACTATTGAGCAAATTAAGCAATTATCAGCCAATTTACTCGAGTCAGAAAAAGTGGTTATAGATTTAGAAAGTGACAGTCAAAGTATCGGTCAGGTACTTGATGTAATTAGAGGGATTGCCGATCAAACTAATTTACTTGCCCTTAATGCCGCTATCGAAGCAGCGCGTGCTGGTGAGCAAGGGCGTGGGTTTGCTGTTGTTGCCGATGAAGTGCGTTCTTTAGCGAGTAAAACTCAAGACTCTACTAAAGAGATTGAGGGGATTATTTCTCAATTCCAAGGACGTGCTAAGGAGATTGTTGAATTGATGGGTATATGTCGTGAACAGAGTAATTTAAGCGTAGATCAAGCTTCAACAACAGGTGAAATGCTTACTGAGATTACAGAGGATGTATCTACAATACTTGAAATGACAACTTCAGTTGCAGCTGCTATTGAAGAGCAAAGTGCAGTAGCGTCTGAAGTTAATGAACATGTGGTTGTTATACGGGATATAACAGATGAAACGTCATCGTTATCTGTTACTAATACAAAAATGAGCCAAGAAGTTTCTAATCAATCAGTGATATTACATGATGCGGTAGAACAATTTAAAATTGGTTAATATTTTTGAAAGGTATTGTAACTGAAACATGCCCCTTCATTTTTCAATTATTAGTTAGCTATAGATTGAAAAATGAAGGACAAATTTAAAGGTTTAGTGAAAACCTTCTCATCATAATTAAAAAATCAAACTTGCCATTAATGAAACAAACAATACACCGCTTATTAACTTCCAAAATGTGACCGGGTCACGATCGATTAATGGTCGATGTGATTCAGTATGATAATGGGCAGTTGACGGTGAATTTAAATCTGTTAAAAACTCAGAATATGACTCATAACGATTGTTAGGATCAGCAGCAACTGCTTTACCTAAGACCACATCAACCCAAGGTGATAAATCTTCACGTGCATCACAAATAGGTTGATAGTTCCAGCCACTAAAATGTTTAGGGGCTTTTTCTGCATGCACAATAGGAGGATATGGTAACTTATTACTAAGGAGCTGGTAGACAATAGATCCTAAAGAAAATAAATCAGATTGAACAGTATTTACAGAACCATAAAAACGTTCTGGCGCACTATAGGTTAGCGTACCAAGAGGCGGCGCATTTGTTTCATTAGTCATTGCACCAACTTCACAACTACCTAAGTCAATGAGAGTAATTAAACCATCACTGTCTATCATGAAGTTATCGAGTTTAATATCACCATGAGTAATATCTTTGCGCTGTAGTGCCCGTAATGACGACACAACATCTGTCGCAATTTTTTTAACTTCATCAAGTGACGGAAACGGATGATCACTATGCCATTGATCAAGTGTAATTCCATTGATTGGTTGGCAGGTATGATATAAAAATTTGCTGTTAGGCGAGGGTGGGAAAATCTTCATCACGCTAGGGTGATTGATTTGCTGTCCTATCCAACCTTCTTTAATAAATGCATTAAGATAGTTTTTATCGTCTGAAAAATATAATGAAGGCACTTTTAAAATCACGTCTTCATTAGTATTTGTATCAGTCGCTAAATAAATATGCGAACGTGCACTTTGGTCGTAAAGCTCTGTCACTTTAAAATGATCTAACATAGCGCCAACCGGTAGTGCTGGCGGGATTACTTGTTGTTGACGGTCAAACAGCAATTGATCAAATTCTTGATTAGGTACATCTTCAATTTTAATCAATAAACACGTTAAATTATCATGTGAACCATTTTTTGAAGCGGTTTCAACAATTTGTTCTGCGGCTATTTTTAAATCATCATTAGCTGCAATAATATCTTTAACAGTTTGAGGTTTAATAAACTCATGAATGCCATCACAGCTTAGAAAAAAGATGTCGTCTTGCTCTATGCTACTGTCAATCACATCAATATCGATATGAGTAGAAGCACCAAGAGCTCGATTTAAAACACCTTGATTTGTAGAATGGGGAGTGGTTAATACTTCATAACCATCTTTACTTATTTTGACGATTTCACAATCACCAATATGGAATAGGGTGGCTCTACGCTCTCGTAAAATAATTGCCGAGAAAGTCGTAAACCATTGTTGATAATCACCGGTTTCTGTATGAATGCGTTGTCTAGAGAACAACCATTGATTTAAAGAAGAGATAACCTTAGAAGCTGATTTTTCGACAGACCAGGTTTCTGGTGTCGCTAAATACTCATCAACAAAATGACAAACAGCCAGTTGACTGGCTTGTTTGGCATAATTAGCACTCGACACACCGTCTGCTATCACGCCGATATGGCCTTTTAGCGTCAGTTCTGTCGAGCTATTTTCGCGAAAAACAATCGCGTCTTCGTTATCTGCTTTTTGACCAGCGACGGAATGTCCGCCGTAGGTCACATCTAACGTGCGATTGTTAGTCGTGTTAGTCATATTTTATTCAACGCTTATTAGTTCAACAGTTCCATCAGGCATTACTTCAGCAATAGTCCCTTTTGGTTCTGACATTAAGAATAATATTAAGAATCCTAGGAATGCACTTGCAGCGATTACCCAGAAGAAAGTTGAATAACTAACAAATGATAATATTGTTAAGTAACAAACCGCACCAACATTACCGTAAGCACCAGTCATACCAGCAATTTGTCCTGTTAATCTACGTTTAATAAGTGGTACTGCGGCAAATACTGCACCTTCACCAGCTTGAACGAAGAAAGAACAACTCATTGCAGCAACTACGGCTAATACTAATGGCCATTGACCATCAATTGTTGCCATTACAGCGTAACCAGCCGTTAAACCAACTGTTAAAATCATTAATGTTTTCTTACGACCATATTTATCACTAATCCAGCCGCCTAGTGGGCGTGATGCTAAATTCATGAAAGCATATGAAGACGCTAGTAAACCAGCAGTAACCATGCTTAAGTCAAATGTTTCGAAGAAAAATAACGGTAACATTGAAACAACCGCTAGTTCACTACCAAACGTTGCAAAGTATAGAACATTTAATACAGCAACTTGCTTAAATTCATACTGATGGATTGGTTCAACCGGTGTAGTAAATATAGATTTATTTACATCCCATGCGTTATAAACTTCGTAAATGAATAATGCAGCAAGAACAATATATATTATGTAACTTACATTTGCCGAAATTAGACTTACGCCATTTGGTGATAACTTCCAGTTAAGTAAAGCTAATGCACCGAACAAAGGAACTTTCATTAGTAATAAAAGATAGAAATCTTTAACACTAGTTACTTCCATCGCTTTAGCCGATTTAGGCTTAAAGTAAGTAGCACCTTGTGGAGTATCACGAACACCCCAGTAGAAGATGAACGAATATACGAAACAAATAATACCTGTTACGCCAATTGCATAACGCCAGCCGTCATCACCGCCAAAAAATAGTGCTAGGATAGGCATAGAAATAGCTGCAGCTGCTGAACCGAAGTTACCCCAACCGCCGTAAATTCCTTCTGCTGTACCTAACTGATTCGCAGGGAACCAATCACTTACTAAGCGAACACCGATTACAAAACCAGCGCCAATGAAACCTAGTAGGAATCGGGCAAGGGCAAGTTGTTCGAATGAATCAGCCGTAGCAAACATAAAACAAGGAATAGAACAGACTAATAGCAATAAGCTATAAGCCTTTCTTGGACCGTATTTGTCAGTCAACATACCTATCAAAATTCGAGCAGGTATTGTTAATGCTACATTTAATATTAATAACGTTTTAATTTGAGCAGGGGTTAAACCAAGCTCCTGTGCAATCATGCCTAGTAGAGGCGCATGGTTAAACCACACTAAAAAACTGATAAAAAATGCTATCCAACTAAAATGAAGAATCTTCATTTTAGGAGTTAACGAAAATAAATTAAAAGACTGCTTAGTCATGATACTACTGCCCTAACTGAATCGTGTTTTCGTGTAAACGAACAGGGAATGTTTTGATTGCAACAGTTTCGTCGCCAGCACATACACCTGTGTCTAAGTTAAATAATTGCTTAAGAAGTGGTGATGCAATGTAAAATTCATCTTCAAATTCACTAATTAAACCGCGAGATAATACGTTAGCTTTACCGTAAGGGTCGAAGTTATCAACCGCTTTAACAATGCTTTCATTTTTTTCATTTTTAATATGGAACACAGCAACTTGATGACCATTAAAGTCAGCACAAACGCCTGTATTTTTAGGAACAACACTTAAGTCACAAATGTCAGTCCAGTTAAAATTTTCTTGAGTCATGATAATTCCTTAAACTACTTCTGTTGCTAAATCGTCAGCATTTACTGCTACTACTTCTATTTCAGCAGCAGGTGAGATTTGGTCACGAATAGTGACAAATTCGATGTTGTTATCTGTTTTGTCAGAGTTAATAAAGTGACTAAAACGCTTAAGTTTTTGTGGATCGTTAATTGTTGTTTTCCATTCACATTGGTACGTATTTTCAAGGTGTTGCATTTGCTCTAATAACGTATCGTTGATTCCTAGCTTGTCTTCCATAACAACAGATTTTAAGTAGTCTAAACCACCTTCAAGGTTTTCCATCCATACTGAAGTACGTTGTAAACGATCGGCAGT
>CALJMY010000086.1 GCA_937981905.1 uncultured Enterobacterales bacterium | reverse complement strand
GTTAATTCATTAGTATTAATGATATCTAAAGTAAAAAGTCATTACAAAATATCTCACATTATAGAGCCTGAAATTCATAACAGTTTGTTTGATTTATTCTCTACGTTATCACCAATAAAAACGCATTGTGATATGTCTGCGCTTTCGAAAAATAATATGTTGAGAGAGATATTTTTAACTCAATTACAGGTGTTAAATGCAACATCACCCTCTGTGCATAAAGAAATTTATATTCAGTTAATTAATGAGGGAGGCTCTGGTGAATACCGTACAGTAACTCATGCCTTTGAAGAGTTTACAACACCAAAAGAACATTGTGAGTTTATTACACAAGCGTCAAGCGAAGGACAATTGTTTGCTTTACGACTTATTATGAGTAAAACATTGCCAATGGATTATAAAGCATTCTCGCGTGAAATAATTTATGCAGCGAAGCAAGCAAGTTTTAAAACTCGTCAACTTCAAGCTGAATTTGATGGGATTGTTGCAACTGCTGAAATAGTTGATATTTTAAGTGAAGTTAAACAACGATTTAATTGTTTTTCGATGACTTAATCGTTTATTGATAGCTGAGCTTGTTATTGATAGCTCAGCTATTTATTAATGGTTATGCTGTTTATTGATGACTTAGTAAGGCAATAACAGACGTTAAATTACCAAAGTTAATCGCTAAATCTGCTTGTTCTTGAACTAATGGTTTAGCATGAAATGCAATACCTAATGCCGCCTTTTCCATCATTTTTAAATCATTAGCACCATCACCAATAGCAATAGTCTGATTCATACCAATATTGTATTTTTTAGCGAGTGCTTCTACCGTATCTGCTTTAACTTGTGCATCAACAATTTGCCCTTCTACTTCACCTGTTAATTTACCATCGGCAATTGTTAGAGTATTTGAAACTGCATCATCTAACGATAATAGTTCTTTCAAATTGTCGGCAAAGTAAGTAAAGCCACCAGATGCAACAGCGACTTTCCAGTTATTCTTCTTGAATTGAATAACGAGTTCAGCCATACCCGGCATAAGCGGTAAGTTATTGGCAATAGTATCTAGTAATGACAGTTCGATACCTTTTAATTTACTAACACGAGAGATTAAACTTTGAGAAAAATCTAATTTACCCTGCATTGCCAATTCTGTAATTTCAGAGACTTGGTCGCCAACATTAGCCAGTTTAGCAATCTCATCAATACACTCAATAGTGATACTAGTTGAATCCATATCTAATACAACTAAACCAGGTTGATTTAAGGTTGGTAGCACTAACACGTTGTTGATATCAACCTTTGCGTCATTACATAACGTGATTAATTCATTATATTGAACGTTAGTTAATTCAACGCTCAATTGTATTTTAATCGACGAAACATCTAAACATTGATTAACTGTACCCAACAACCAATATGGTTGATTAATATGATCAGCCAGCTGTGAAATAAATTCTGAAGTGAAAGACTCACTTGTTAATACCCATTGCGATACAATATCTTTTGATTCAATAGTATTGGTTGCCTGTGTATACTCAGAGATAGGTTCTACAGCACAAAGCACAGACGCCGTATTTTGGGTCATTACAACATGATTAACAATGTCACTATGTGAAGTTAATTGCTGAAGAAGTTCAAGTTTTGGGGCAATATATAAATGATTTTGTGACACAATGTGTTCCACTTTAGAGAATAATAAAATACTGTTAACTAAAATAACAAAAAATTATTATATTTAACATCAACAATTGTGAATTTTTATAATGTTTACGTCTAATATACCCCAATTAAGTTACAGGGTATGATTATGTGGTTAAACAACACATTAAATGTACACTTTATGTTAGGAATAGCTAATGAAGATCAAGTCATTAAATAAACAAATTATTATTAGACGATTAAGCCAACTTTCCTTGGCATTAATTTTAGTCGTTGGCTTGTTTGCTTTATTATGGCATTCACAACAACAATCAAATCAAATGCGCCAACAACAAGAAACATCAATGGCGAGTATCTTAAAACAACAACTGGCTTTAGCAGCAACGATGGGGCTAAAGCTCAATGATCAACAACAACTCCAATGGCTAGCACAAACCTTAAGTGAATCACCTTTAATTAATGGCGTTTGGATTCATCGTAGCGATGGCACATTAATGGCCGAGTCTGTTATTAACACAGATCAACCAACCATTATGTTAGCCGCTGAAATTCGCCAAGATAGTTTGTTAGGTTATCTACGATTACGATTAAACCAAGATGTTTTTGTACAGCCGATTGTTAAAATTCAACAAGAGCAACTAGAGTGGCAACGTTGGTCTTTATTAGTCGCCGGTTTAATTGGCATGTTGTTAGCACGAGCATTTTCTCAAAAACGCGCTAAATACCAAAAGCGTAATTTAAAAACTAAAGTACTTCTAAAACAACGAGACGAGCAACGTGACGAACAGCGAGAAAATATCACGTTATAAATATGGCGTATGTTAGTTAATAGAATCTATTGGTTAACGTTTAAATAATTGATTAGCATTATTAGTTGTTATACTTGCGACATCACTAACGGAACATTCTAGTAACTGTGATAGTTGGTGTGCGATAGCAGGTATATTTTTAGGGTGATTGGCCTGCCCTTGTAAACCTGATAAAGGCATGTCAGGACTGTCTGTTTCTAGTAATAAACATTCAAGAGGCAACTGGCTAAATACGCTTCGTGTCTTCTTTGCTCGTTCGTAAGTAATAACTCCGCCTACACCTAAGTAAAAACCTAGCTTTATGAATTCATTAGCCTGTACTAAGCTGCCACTAAAACCATGAATTACTCCACCTCTTGCAAGCTTGAATATACGTAATTGTTTAAGTAATACATCATAAGCTTTATGCGCATGACAAATGATAGGAAGGTCTAGCAACTTAGCTAAGGCCAGTTGTGGTTTAAGTACTTCAAGCTGAGTTGTCATAGGACAATCAATGCTGCCATCTAGTCCTATTTCACCAATAGCGACAATATGCTCTCGATTAGCTGTAGCCAGTATTTCTAACTCATGTATGTAGTTCTCGTCACTAATAAAATAAGGATGAATACCAAGTGCACAATCAATTTGGGGATGTGCTTTTGATAAATCCAATACATTATTCCAATTATTAGCACTCACACTAGGCACAATAAAGCGAGTTACATTGACTAATCTACTTTCATTAATGACTTGTTCAATAGTCCCCATTCTTTCAAAATCTAGATGACAATGTGTGTCTATGAAATTTGGTGTTTTCATCATATTCTCAACTTATTTTTTGAATGGAAAAATACTCATTAAACAGATATAAAAAAGGCCTAATAATCATTAGGCCTTTTTCGAACATTACATTTTATAAGCTATAAAATATAATAGACTGAGTAATTTAGCATAGCGAGAAATTAGTTCTCACGTGTTTCTCTAAATGTAATCTCTGGATAACGCTCGTAAGCAAGGTTTAAATTAACCATTGTTGGTGCGATATACGTTAGGTTATTACCGCCATCTAACGCTAAGTTGTCAAAGGCTTTCTTTCTGAACTTCTCAAGCTTAATATCATCAGAACAATCAACCCAACGCGCTGTCGCTACATTAATTGGTTCATAAATCGCTTCTACTTTATATTCAGATTTTAAACGTGCAACAACCACGTCAAACTGCAATATACCAACCGCGCCTAAAATAAGTTCATTTGAACGAAGCGGTCTAAATACTTGAACAGCTCCCTCTTCAGATAGCTGAATCAGACCTTTTTGTAGTTGCTTCATTTTTAATGGATCGCGTAATAAAATACGGCGGAACAATTCAGGTGCGAAATTTGGAATACCGCTGTACTTAAGCATTTCACCTTGAGTAAACGTATCACCAATTTGAATTGTACCGTGGTTATGTAAACCAATGATATCCCCAGAAACAGCGCCGTCAGCTTGCGCTCGATCTCCTGCCATAAAGGTAAGAGCATCAGACACGTTAACGTCTTTACCAAGACGAACATGCTTCATTTTCATGCCTTTGTCATATTGACCAGAACAAATGCGCATGAAGGCGATTCTATCACGATGCTTAGGGTCCATATTCGCTTGAATTTTAAAGACGAAACCTGTGAATTTATTTTCACTCGCTTCCACTTCGCGTTGTTCTGTAATACGGTTAACTGGTGCAGGTGCCCAATCAGTGAATGCATTAAGCATGTGATCAACACCAAAGTTACCCATTGCTGTTCCGAAAAAAACAGGGGTTAACTCACCAGCTAAAAACATCTCTAAATCAAATTCGTTTGATGCACCTTGCACCAGTTCAATTGTTTCACGTAGCTCTTCAGCATAAGAGCCAATAGCGTCGTCCAAATCAGGGTTGTTAATACCTTTAATTGCACGAACCTCTTGAATAGTATGTCCTTCACCTGATTGGTATAAAATTGTTTCATCAGTTAAAAGGTTATAGATTCCTTTAAACTCTTTACCCGATCCAATTGGCCAAGTAACAGGAGCACAAGCAATATCAAGAACGTCTTCAACTTCATCCATTAAATCAAGTGGGTCACGAGTATCACGATCAAGTTTATTCATGAAAGTTACAATTGGCGTTGTACGCAAACGTGTTACTTCCATTAATTTAATGGTTCGAGCTTCTACACCTTTAGCCGCATCAATAACCATCAAGCAAGAATCTACCGCTGTTAATGTACGGTAAGTATCTTCAGAGAAATCTTCATGGCCTGGGGTATCAAGTAAGTTAACTAAACAATCTTTGTAAGGGAATTGCATAACAGAAGTAGTAATAGAAATACCACGTTCCTTTTCCATATCCATCCAATCTGATTTAGCATGTTGACCAGACTTTTTGCCTTTTACAGTACCAGCTTTTTGTAAAGCGTTACCGAACAATAATACTTTTTCAGTAATGGTTGTTTTACCCGCATCGGGGTGAGAAATAATCGCAAAAGTACGGCGCTTATTTACAGAAGTCTCAAAAGGCGTCATAGAAGTCTCTAAGCTGTGAATAAAAAAATTAATGGCCGCGATTATAACGGATTTTTTAACACAATGTATGGAAATACAATGAGGTAGCTGAAAATAAAATTTTGTTGTGATCAATGGCTTACTAAAATGGGCTAATAATGAAAAAAAGTTAAATATTTGCCTAATATTTTAGGATAGATATTCCTTATCGATGAATGGTCTGCGATAATTATCACAATAAAATTTTAACCTTGATAATTAAACTTATTTAGTAATTAAACAATATCTAAATAATCTTTTATACGCATAACTTAGTGAGATTTATTGTGAAAAATTATAGTGTCCAACTAAAGAAAATCCAATCACAAAATGGTTTTATCGCAGCCCTTGATCAAAGTGGCGGAAGCACACCTAAAGCACTCGCTTTATATGGTGTAAATGATGATGCTTGGTCTGATGATGAAGGTATGTATGAAGTTGTTCATAATATGCGTACACGTATTATGACTAGCCCGTCTTTCACTGGTGAACGTGTATTAGGCGCTATATTATTCGAAAATACGATGGACCGTGATGTTTTAGGTAAAACGACTGCTGACTATTTATGGGAAGTAAAGCAAGTCGTGCCATTTCTAAAAATAGACAAAGGCTTAGAAGCACAAGCTAACGGTGTGCAGCTAATGAAAGATATGCCAGCTCTTGCAGATTTGTTAAAGAAAGCAGCTAGCAAAGGCATATTTGGTACAAAAATGCGTTCAGTGATTAAAGAAGCTAATGCTGATGGTATTAACCAAGTTGTTGCACAACAGTTCATCGTTGCAAAGCAAATCATAGCAGCGGGTTTAATGCCTATTATTGAGCCTGAATTAGACATTCATTGTGCTGAAAAATCACTTGCTGAAGATATGTTAAAAGCTGCATTATTAGCAGAAATTAACGCACTTAATGATGACCAAAAAGTAATGCTAAAACTAACATTGCCTGAAAGTCCTAATCATTATAAAGAATGTATTGAGCATTCTAAAGTAGTTAAAGTGGTTGCTCTTTCTGGCGGTTATGTACGCCAAGAAGCCAATCAACGTCTTGCCGAAAATAACGGTATGATTGCTAGTTTCTCACGTGCATTATCTGAAGGCTTAAACGCAAATCAGACTGAAGAAGATTTTGATGTAACAATTGATGCATCTATTGAATCGATTTATCAAGCGTCAAAAACTTAAGTTTTACGTTTGATATTGAAACTTAGATAGAACACTATAAACGTGTTCTATCTGATAAAAACTTTAACATTTTGAACGATTAAGAGATTTATATTCTTTCTTCCAGCTCGATTTACCTTTACATCCTACCTTTTGAATATCAATTTAACCAAACGAAAAGTAACTCATAATAATAGCGTCTTCTTTGCCTGTATTCGTTGGGTAATAATTAATACGGCGATCAACTTCATTAAAATCCATTGATTGATAAAGCTTATGAGCAGCAGTATTTGATTCACGTACTTCAAGCCAGCAACTCATAAAACCTCGCTCTTTTCCTTGTTCAATATAATGCGCTAGTAATTTTCGACCTAATCCTTTACCTTGAAAGTCAGGATGAATACAAATTTCAATGAGAGACGACTCGTCTAACACGCCCTCGCCTATATAAAATCCTGCAAGTTGCTCATCTACCATGACTCGTGCATTAAAATAACGGTTAGATAAACAAGACAGCATAACGTTTTTAGTCATTGGGTGACTTTGTGCTAGTTGCTCTATAGCGTAGATATCATCAACATCAGTAGCATCAAATGAGGAAAAGTTTATATTCATAGTTAGTTACTTATAAGTAGATATTTAATAGGAGTAGTTGCTTAGATTAGACTTTACTAATCAACATCCAGGCTTGTTTTTTAATATCGCTTGTTGTTAAAAATTTAAACGTATTAGGTATTATGAGGGTGTTATCGATGAGAGATAATGACGAGGCATGTTGATCAATTTTCCAGTCTAGTTGAACACCGCTATGTTTCTTTACATAATTTGTGGCCAATTCGATTTCAGTAATAAACGCTGGAGGTATTATACTATCATTGTTGTTATGACTAAGATCGTTATCTACTCCTGAACTCTTCTCATAGCTTGCTGCAGCTTCATTTACAACGTGAACAGTGATATCTAGTTCATTATCAGGCATATCATTGATAACAGATTTAGTAATACAGACAGCGTTGCTACGTTGCTGCCAAGGCTTAATACCAATTCCTGCTAAACAGTGTTTTTGTAATGCTGATAATTGAAGTGTCATAAGTTTTAATACATTAATAAATCTAGCTCTATCATACTAAAATCTACTGACTTCCCATAGATTTTTTTAACCTCAACATTAATCAAATGTAAATGATTAACTCACAAAATACAGGCAATAAAAAACCCCGCTAAGTAAACTTAACGGGGTTTTGTCAAAAAGTTAATTCTTACGAATTATTACTTCTTGTTAGCTTCTTTTACTTCAGCAATTACTTTTTCTGCAACGCTGTTTGGACAAGGTAGGTAATGAGCGAATTCCATTGAGAATTGACCACGACCTGAAGTCATTGTACGTAGTGAACCGATGTAACCAAACATTTCTGAAAGAGGAACGTCAGCTTTAATACGAACACCAGTAACACCAGCCATTTGATCTTTGATCATACCGCGACGACGGTTTAAATCACCAATTACGTCACCAACATGATCGTCTGGCGTAAATACGTCAACGTGCATGATTGGTTCGATTAACTGTGCGCCAGCTTTTGGAATAGACTGACGGAATGCGCCTTTAGCAGCGATTTCGAAAGCTACAGCTGATGAATCTACTGCATGGAAAGCACCATCGTATAATTCAACTTCAACGTCTAATACTGGGAAACCAGCTAGAACACCTTGGTCCATCATAGATGCGAAACCTTTCTCAACTGCTGGGAAGAATTCCTTAGGAACATTACCACCAACAACTTTTGAAGAGAATACGAAACCACTACCAGGTTCGCCAGGCTTGATGCGGTAATCAATTTTACCGAACTGACCAGAACCACCAGATTGTTTCTTATGCGTGTAGCTATCTTCAATTTCTTGAGTGATAGTTTCACGGTAAGCAACTTGTGGTTCACCAACAACAAGATCAACACCGTATGTACGCATAAGGATGTCTACTTTGATGTCTAAGTGAAGTTCGCCCATTCCAGATAAGATTGTCTCACCTGAATCTTGGTCAGTTTCAACTTTGAATGTTGGATCTTCTGCAACCATTTTACCGATAGCAATACCCATTTTCTCAGTAGAACCTTTATCTTTAGGTGTAACAGAGATAGAGATTACTGGTTCTGGGAAAACCATTGCTTCTAGAATGATTGGGTCTTTAGGATCACATAAAGTGTGACCAGTTTGTACGTTTGATTTCATACCAACGATTGCGATGATATCACCAGCTTGAGCGCTAGTAAGTTCATTACGATCATCAGCTTGCATTTCACACATACGACCAATACGCTCAGTTTTACCTGTAGCAGCATTAAGGATTGTGTCACCTTTCTTCAGTGTACCTGAGTAGATACGTACGAAAGTAAGTGCACCAAAACGGTCATCTGAAATTTTAAATGCTAGTGCTTTAAATGATTCTTCAGCAGAAACTGTAGCAACGGCGCCAGTAGGCTCGCCTTCTTCATCAGTTAACGGCTGTGGATCAACATCTGTAGGACACGGTAAGTAATCAACAACAGCGTCAAGAATTAGTTGAACACCTTTGTTCTTGAATGCTGAACCACAGTATGTTGGGAAAAGAGCCATTGTACGAGTACCTTGACGGATACAACGCTTAATGTCTTCAATTGAAGGCTCTTCACCTTCCATGTACGCTTCCATTAGGTCATCGTCTTGCTCAACAGCAGTTTCGATTAGTAATTCACGGTACTCTTCAACTTTGTCAACCATGTCCGCAGGAACATCAGTGATTTCAAAGTTTTCAGGAAGACCAGAGTCATCCCAGATGTGAGCTTTACGAGTAAGAAGGTCAACAACACCAACGAAATCATCTTCGATACCGATTGGTAGAACCATGATTAATGGATTTGCTGCAAGAACGTCTTGTGTTTGCTTAACAACGCGGTAGAAATCAGCACCCATACGGTCTAATTTGTTTACGAAGATAATACGTGCAACACCAGATTCGTTCGCGTAACGCCAGTTAGTTTCTGACTGAGGCTCAACACCACCAGAACCACAGAAAACACCAACACCACCATCAAGAACTTTAAGTGAACGGTAAACTTCAACAGTGAAATCAACGTGTCCAGGAGTATCGATTACGTTGAAACGATGATCATCCCAAAAACAAGTTACAGCTGCAGATTGGATAGTAATACCGCGCTCAGCTTCCTGTTCCATGAAATCTGTAGTTGACTCGCCGTCATGTACTTCACCAGTTTTGTGAATTTGACCAGTAAGCTTCAAGATACGTTCAGTTGTTGTTGTTTTACCAGCATCAACGTGAGCGAAGATACCAATATTTCTGTATTTTGATAAATCTGCCATTGTTTTACTCTATTAAAGTTGCTTTATAAGATGAATTAGGGAGGGCCAAAACCTGCATAACTGCTGTGTTTTGTTATTAACCATCCCCATAGGGTTCGTTTTGTGACGCGACATTATAAAGGAATGACCACCAGATGAAAACTAGTTGGTCAAAAAAAGATAGGGTTACGTGATATTAAGCATTATTTATTAGCTAATCGAACAGATTTTGCAATTTCGTTATCTAATACTTGGATAATTTCATCAGTTTTCGTTAATGTACGAATTAAGCCGAAGAGTTCTTTTGCTTGCGGAAATTGCTGACGTAAATAGACCAACCACTGTTTCATACGATTGGGATAATACATGCCTTTATCACCTTCTATTTCAAATTTAGTATAACGACTAAGTAATTGCAGAAGTTGTGCATAATCCATCGGCGCTTGATTATGTTTAATTACGGCGCCCAAATTGGGCATAGCTAGCGCTCCACGGCCTAACATTAGGTTGGAACAGCCTGTAATCTCTTGACAATTAATCGCATCTTGCCCTGTCCAAATTTCGCCATTAGCCGTTAATGTTATTTTATCTTGCTTGGCAATTGGCGCGATAGCTTCCCATTTAATGGCTTCTTTTTTATAACCATCCATTTTAGTACGGGCATGAATGGTTAACTCGTTAGCACCAGCACTAATTATGGAATCAGTTATTTCATGGACTTCTTGTGGATCTTCCCAGCCAAGTCTAATTTTTACTGAAAATATGTCATCATCAGGAATAGCTTCACGCATGCTTTTTACTAGGTTATAAATAACCTCAGGCTCTTTGAGTAAAACAGCACCGCCTTTATTACTATTAACCATTTTACTTGGACAACCTAAATTCAAATCAATACCATGACTGCCAAGTTCTATAGCACGCCGAGCATGAACACTCATCAAATGTGGGTCTTGCCCTAATAATTGCATCCGAATTGGCACACCTGATGGCGTTAGACCACCATTATGCAATTCAGGACAAAGTTTATAAAAACTACGTTCAGGCATAAAAGTGTCTGAAACGCGCATAAACTCTGTAATGCATAAATCATAACCACCAAGTTCAGTTAATAATTGACGAACAAGATGATCAATTACACCTTCTAATGGGGCTAAAACTAACCTCATGAATCAATATTCTTTTTTACAGCGTTAATCCAATTAACTATTTTCGTTTCTAATACGCTTAACGGCAAAGAACCATCTAGTAATACTTGATTATGAAATTCTTTGATATCAAATTTATTACCTAGTTCTTTTTCAGCAAGGGATCGCAATTCTATAATTTTTAATTGGCCAATTTTATAGGACAAAGCTTGTCCTGGAATCGCCATATAACGTTCAACTTCAGCCACAACATCAGATTTAGCAAGTGTTGAATGTTTTAGCATATAGGCAATAGCTTGTTCTCTACTCCAACCTTTAGCATGTAGACCTGTATCTACGACTAATCTCATGGCTCTAAGCATTTCATCAGCAAGCTTGCCAAAGTATTGGTAAGGATCTTCAAATAAGCCCATTTCAACACCTAAATATTCACTATAAAGCGCCCAACCTTCGACAAAAGCAGTTTGGCTACCAAACTTTTGAAATAATGGTAAGCCGGTTAGTTCTTGGCTCAATGAGATTTGGAAGTGATGCCCGGGGGAAGCTTCATGCAATGATAATGTCATCATCCCCCATTTAGGTTGTGCATTAAGATTGTATGTGTTTACATAAAATATTCCTGGCCGGGTACCATCAGGACTGCCAGATGCATATGAAGCACCTGCTGCATTTTTTTCTCTAAATTGCTCGACGGCTTTTACTTTATATGATGATTTAGGTTTGATATCAAAATATGAAGGGAGTACAGCTTCAATTTGATTTTTATATTCTGTATAACCATTAATTAAATCTGTTTTCTTAGTAAAGTAAAACTCTGGTGAATTACTCAAATAATCAAAGAATTGTTCTAAATTGCCATCAAACTTCAATCTAGCTCTAACATCATCCATTTCATGGGTGATGCGAGCGACCTCTTGTTGACCAAGTTTATGAATATCTTCTACCTTCATTGTAGTTGTTGTATGCTTATTAGCTAAAAATTGATACCACGGTAAACCATTAGGCATTGAGCCATAACCATCAGTAGCACGGCTATGAGATAAATATTGTTGATCTAAAAAATCAATTAAGCGCTGATAAGCAGGAAGAAGTTCACTTTTTATAAAGTGTGAATATTCCGCTTTTATTCTTTTTTTATCATTGGCAGACAAAGAATCTGGGATTTTTATGATTGGAGCATAAAACGTGCTATTTTCAATATTTGATACAACTTGTAACTTCAATTGAGAGATTAATCGTTTAACCAGAACTCGTGGTAAAACAACTTTATTATCCATTCCTTGCGTCAAGCGCTCAATAGCGCTATCAAACCATAGACTATAACTCGATAAACGTTTTAAAAAATTATCATAATCAGCAACGGTATTAAAAGGTTGCGCTCCCTGACCAGACCCTAATTGTGCCATGGTATTCATCAGCGAACTAAATTGTGTAAAAGGTAAATAATGTTGTGGAAAGGCTTCACCTTGCAGATTACTTTCTAAATTTAATTTTAATACATTAAAACTAATTTTATTTTTCTCATTTAACGTTTCTGGTAATAAGCTATTTAAATATCCTAAATATAATGTATTTACATCATGCTGTTTTTTTAAGTAATCGTCTGACAAATTGTCTACAAATCTATCATTCTTTGAAAAGTCATCGATAAATAAAGCACTTATAGGATTAAGTATTATTTGTTGGTCAAAGTAATCGGCACTTAATTGATGAAAATTAATATTATCATCAACTGATTTATTGGGTATCGATATTGATACATTCTGCTGCATTACTTGATAACTATTATCGCAACTAACCAGAAATAAAATGATGATGAATGTTAACGCTAGATATTTCATATATTCTCTATAATTTGGACATAAAAAAACCCCGCACGAGGCGGGGTTTATCTTATCAGAAATACTAAGATGTTAATTGATTAAATATTTACATTTCGACGCTTTGCAGTGTCTGTAATGTATTTAATCCATACTTTTGCATTCTTGGCTACACTAGATGTTTTTGAATTCTTCGCTGTCTTCATAGTATTTAAAGCAGTCTTATATTGACCGTTATAAAAATATGCTTGAGCTAAAGTAAATACAGCACTATCAGCATTCTTTAAACTTTTATCTTTCAATGCCAGTTTAAAGGCTTTGATTGCCTCTCTATTTCTTTGTAATTCAAAAGCTAATGTACCTTGCTTAAAGTAAAGTTCACCATTGTTATCAATTGCAGCAGCTTCACCGTAATACTTACCAGCTAACTTTAATTCTTTAGCTTGATGCCAAGAACTAGCAATTAATCTAAGCATCTTTTCATCACGCTCAATCATTCCAGATTTAAGGTGTTTTTCAAGTAACTTAGCTGAACGATATGGAATATCATTATTAGTATATAGTTGTGCTAGTACTAATATGTGGCTTTTCTTAGTCAAAAAACCATTAATATAAGCAATATGCATTGTTTCCAATGCTCTATCATACTGTTCATCTAACATGTAAAACTGTCCAAGCTGAGGCCAATTTCTTGGTTCATTTGGGAATAGTTCTACCATAGTTTCTAATACTCCAATCGCTTTCTTAGGTTTCTTATCTTCATAATAAGCACCTAATTTCAAACGAAATGGTGTTTCTTTTGGTTCAGAAGCTTGTAAAGCAATTGCTTTGTCTGCCGGAGCAGTAACATTGCTATATTGCTTTAACGCCATGTATGCAGCACCCATACGGATGTATACATTAGCATCTTCCTTACCAGTAAACTCGATCCAAGACTTATAGTTTTGCACCGCTTTAGCATACTGCTTTTCTTGCATCTGTAAATCAGCAAGGGTACGAATAGAACTGCCATGTTCGGTTGTGCTTAAAATATCAGCATCAACAGCAATTTTAGTGTACTTTATAGCTTCTAAGCCTTTGCCGCTTTGACTTGCATACATACCACCAAGGAACTTAGCCATGTAAGCTTTATCATAAGCTTTCTTAGGTTTAATCGTTAAAGCCAAAACTAAAGCTTCATCGATTTTATCAGCAGAATATAAGTCATAAACTTTAGAAACTTTTTTACCAACTTTTTCAGTCAGTGTATAAGTCTTACGTTTCGAGTTATCAGTTGCAAATGCAAATGCTGACTGCGATACGAATGAAGCACTTAATACGGCACTTAATAAAATAGTCGTTAATTTAGTTGAATATTTCATCTTCTATTTCCCCGACTTATCTAAGTTGAAATCTAAGCGTACTGTTTGATTAAGAACCTTTAGAGGTTTTCCATCTTCCATTTTCGGCTTATATTTCCAACGTTTAAGTGCACGTCTAGCTTCTTTATCAAATAATCGCTTCGGTTGAGCTTCGATAACTTTTACATCATCAACACCACCAATCTCATTAATTGTAAAGCTAAGTACTACATACCCTTCTTTACCATCACGAGCAGCTTTTATTGGATATCTAGGTTCAATTCTAAATACTGGAGCAGCATCACCGTCTTGCACTAGGCTTCCGGGTCCACTTAAACCTGCATCTACAGAACTACCAACATCCACATTACCGATACCAAAATCTAAACCTGGATCAGCATCAGATGTGTCAGGTTCTGCCGCTGCCGGTGGCGGCGGTGCATCTGGTGGCGGTGGCGGTTTTGGCTTAAAGCGTTCAGTCTGACTTGTTTTGGTATCTTCCCTATCAGGGTTGATAACAATCGGTTCAGTCTTCTCACTTTTTTCCAAGCGCGCATCACCTAAATTAACCAAAAACGCCATAAAAGCAAATAATGCGAAAGTGACAACGGAACCTAGTATTAAGGCTACCAATGCTCTTATCATAATTACTCTCCTTCAGCGTTAACCATCAATTTATCGATGCCAGCCGCTTTAACTTGGTCCATCACTTTAATAACAACACCATGTTTAGCGTCAACATCAGCCATAATCATTACTGCTGCTTCAGGCGACTCTGCAAGCATACGTTCAACATTCGCACGAACACGTTTAATATCAACAACGCGTTTTTCCATGTGAATACGACCGGTTTTATCAACAGCAATAAAAATATTCGCTGATGGTTTTTTGCTTGCTTGCGCAGCCTGTGGCTTATTAATATCAAAGCCAGCTTCTTTAACGAATGAAGTAGTAACGATGAAGAAGATCAACATGATGAATACGATGTCAAGCATCGGGGTCATATCTACTTCAGCTTCGTCATCTTCATGAAAACGTTTACGTGCCATAACTAATTCTCTCTCTAATGATGTGGCATTTTGTCAACTAATGATTCTCTAGCAATTTTTAGCTGACCAGCTAAACGTGCACTAAAGAAAACACCAGATAACGCAGCAACCATGCCAGCCATCGTTGGCATAGTTGCCATCGAAATACCACCGGCCATTAAACGGGCATTTGAGGTACCCATGGTCGCCATGACTTCAAAAACACTAATCATACCGGTTACAGTACCTAGCAATCCAATCATAGGACAGATTGCCACTAGCGTTTTAATGATAACCATGCGCTGTGTTAATTTTTCATTGGCTTGGGATATCCAGGCCTCACGGACCCGCTGGGCATACCAAGAAGTAGTATCTTCTCGTGCATCCCAAGCGGCAATTATACGCTTACGCTCTTTTGGAAATTCAACCCTAAGGTAAATATACCTTTCAAGCATTAAGCTCCACATTAAGAATAATGTTCCTGCTACGAATAGTAGGACATCTCCACCTGTGGCCATGAAGTCCCTGATAGATTCCCAAAGGCCTATCAGATAGATCATTAATTAGACTCCTTCTCGGCGTGCTCCGCGATGATTCCAACGCTTTGCTCTTCAAGAACGTGTAATAGAGATTTAGAACGACCAGATACAACAGCATGAACTAGCATCAACGGTAGTGCAGCAACAAGGCCAAGTACAGTTGTTACCAATGCAGTTGAAATACCACCAGCCATCATTTTAGGGTCACCAGTACCAAACAATGTAATCGCTTGGAACGTACCGATCATACCTGTAACAGTACCTAATAGACCTAACATAGGAGCAATTGCAGCTAATACTTTAATGATTGAAATACCACGTTCTAAACGAGGAATTTCTTTTAAAATTGCTTCGTCTAAACGCAATTCTAAAGTTTCAACATCAGTACCTTTAGCATTGTGGTAAACCTTTAAAATACGTCCAAGAGGATTATTCTGTGGAGTATTAGGGTTTTTAAGCTGTGCATTAATTTTACTGCTTAATAAAGTCAGTGTAATAAGGCGCTCAATAGCAATTAAAAGACCAATGATTAATACAGCTGTAATGATGTAACCAACTGTTTCACCTTGATGATATTTCTCTTCAAGTGTTGCTTGACCAGTAAGAAGGTTAAGCAAGCTACCACGACTTGGATCTAGATATAACGCAGTGTAACCAGACGTTGTTTCTAGGTAAGGCGATACACTTCCTGCAATGTGTGATTGAGGTTGCTTAGCTAACTCAGAAACACCATCTTCACGGAATACTAAATAACCATCGCTATCTAAAAGGTTAAATGCACCTACACGTGTAACTTCACGTTCAGTTGTATCACCTTGAGTATCAGATACAGCAACTTTGAATTTCGAGATATTAGCAGATTCAGTCATCTCTGTTTGCAGAGCAAACCATAGATTTTCTAATTCAGCTAAACCAGGAAGACCTTTCAAAGCACCAATAGCAGCTAATTCATCAGCACGACCAGGAAATTGAGCCGAAATTACAGAAGCAGCAACGATACCAGTAGTATCACCAGCAACACCACGTACAACACCAAAGGCTTCTTTTAAATCACCTTGAGCTGTAGCAAGATCTTCGTCAAGTTGAGCCATACGGCGCTCATTTGCAGCATGATCTTCTAATAGTTGTTTACCACGAGCTTTTTCTGCTTCACGAGCAGCTTTCGCTTTACGTAAAATAGATGCTTGTTCAGAACGAGCTGAACGGAATTCTGCTTCACGCTTCTTATCGATACGTGTTTCAGAAATACGTTCTTTTTGGATTTTTTCTAGTAATTGCCCTAGCGTTGCAGAAGAATCTGCAGCTTGAACAAAAGAAGCTGACATTGCGATTGAAGCAATGGCTAAACCTTTAAATAATTTATTCATTATTTAACGCTCCCTACAGCAGGTACAGGTAATTGAACTAAGTTAGGAGATTTGTCACCGCGAACAACATCGATAGCGTTACGAGTTGGACGGTTCCATTCTTCACCTAGACTATCCCAGTTTTTAGCGTTCTTATTCCAAACCCAAGTTTGTTGAGAATCAAGAGTTTGAGCAACTAGTGTAATACGACCAAATTGCAGAACATCAACAGTAAGTTCTTTACCATTAATAGTCTCTTTACCTTGATTAACTTGTGAAGTACGACCAGATTGAAGTTCAATTTGGTATGCTTCTAATACCTTACGATATTTTTCAGCCGTTGAAACATTTGAATCAACCATCATTTCTTTCAAGTAAGCAATACGATCATGACGTTCTTGCTTTTCGAAAGGTAAATCAAGTGCAACAAATTCTTCAATAGTAGCGATCATTTTAAACATCAATGGTACTAGACCTTGACGAGTTTTATCGATGCCGTTGATATCTTCTTGAGTTGCTTTTATTTTTTGCTCTTGGTCAGCAACCAATGAAGCAACGTAATCATTGTATGAACGAAGGCCATCAGTATCATCAATAACCTGACGGTATTGGTATACGATATCACCAGCTTGTTCATGCAATTTATTCACTTTTTCTTGTGATTTAGCTGCAGCTGTTTGAATAGTAGCGTCTGCTTTTTGAAGTGATTTAATATCTTCTGCGGCAGATGCGGCGAATGTTGTTGTAAGAGCAACGGCTCCGGCTATAGCAATAGCAATTTTATTTTTACTTAACTTGGACATAGTTCCTAACCAAATTTATTGTGGAAACTGCTGATAAATGACTATAAATAAAAAATTAGTATTTATGACATTAACAGAACGTCTTTAGGTTTTAATATTATATTATTTGTACCTAACTCCTTGGTTGTATTAAGGAGCAAAACCGTCGACATCATTTCACATTCAAATATTCACTGTCAACACCGCTAATACTATATGTGAACTACCCCCAAAATACATAAACCACTGATAAAAAACACCTTTAACACAATTTAAACATTAAAATCACATTTTATTATCATAAAAAAACATAAAAAAAACACGTTTAAGATTAAAAAACGAACTAACCACATTTATAAAACAACCAATATCAACATATACCTATTTAGATCTACATTTACCTAACAAGGTTCAAAAAGAATAAGAAACAAGAATAAAAAACAAGAATAAAAACCTCGTAAGAAACTGTTAAATAACAATAAACAATAAAACAAAAGCCTTTGTCATGACAATCCTAAAATGTAACTCTCTAGATGTTTAAATCATATTTAAACAATAATTTTGAAACTTTATTCGGATAAAAATCACCTTTCACATCATTTTTTTTGTTAAATTATTGTAATTTTACTTACATGATATTTTATAAATGCAACATTGATAACTTTATACTTTAAAAACAATAAGATAAAAAACATTCCATTTACGTGTTTATTTTAATGTATAACAATATTTTTTATACATTAGTTCAAATTTCACTATTTCAAACCATTATTCGCGTATTTACCTACAGATTGCTATTATCTGTCTTACTATTTTTATGAAAAATGTTAGCCAATGCTTTCTCCTAATGTACAAAAAACGATTAAAACTTGCTTTAAGTATTTTAAAGATGAAATCCCACATTTCATCACGCGTAAAGAGCAAAATTTTATGGTTGCCCAAACAGCAAAAGTGCTAGCTGGTGACTTTGATAAAACTAGACGTATTGGTGTTATAGAAGCTGGTACGGGTACAGGGAAATCTTTAGCATATTGTTTGGGGGGGATTCCATTAGCATTATCTCTAGGTAAAAAACTCTGTATTTCTACTGCAACGGTTGCCTTACAAGAACAATTACTCAATAAAGACTTACCGATGTTTCGTCAATTTAGTCGTCTTGATTTTAAATTTGGGTTAATCAAAGGCAGACAACGCTATATTTGTACGAGTAAATTAGAACTTGCTGCAGATACTCAAGCATCAAGTGAACAAACATTATGGCATCAACCACCAGATAAAGACGCTATCGTCTTAGTAAAAAAATTATGGGATGCGTGGCTTGATAAATCATGGGATGGTGAACGAGACAGTTGGCCAACACCTATTTCAAACACTATTTGGTTACAAATTCAATGTGATAAATTTGGCTGTAATAAACAATTAAGTGCGCATCGCCAATGTCCATTCCATAAAGCACGTGAAGAAGTTGATAAACTCGATGTTCTTATCGTAAATCATAGTTTGTTACTTGCCGATCTCGAACTCGGTGGCGGTAAAATATTACCAGAACCAGATTCTATGTTTTATGTCATCGATGAAGCACATCATCTACCAGATAAAGCCAGAGACTTTTCAAGTGCTTCATCCTCTGTATTAGGCACTTTAGACTGGCTCTCTAAAATAGATGTCATGGGAAAAAAAATCTCTAGCACACTCAAAAGCGATCAATTAATTGGTCCAATGATGAAGCTAAGTGATCATTGCAATGAACTTAGCAGCGAAATCAAATTAATTCACCAATGGCTTACTACAAATAGCGCGTTATTTAACAATGAAGATAAACGCGTACGCTTTGAAAATGGAGTATTACCTGATTCTTTATTAAGTGTTGTAGAAAATTGTGAAAGCATTAGTAAGCTTGCTTTGCGTGATTTGAATAAAGTACACCAAATTGTCATGGAAGCCTATAAAGATGGTGATATTAGTGCTTGGAAAATAGAAGCAACGTTAGGTGATTTAGGGATAAATCTAAGTCGAATAGAAGGCCAACATAAACTTTGGCTAATGATGAAAAAGAAAGACAGTAAACATGCAGCGCCAACAGTACGTTGGATAGAACAAAACGATAGCGCCAAAGGAGAGTTTATTTTAAATGCCGCGCCTATCGAAGTTGGATATTTCTTAGAAGACAACCTATGGTCACAAGCTCAAGGGGTTGTACTTTGTTCCGCTACACTTACTGCATTAAATTCATTTGATCATTTCAGGCGTAGTGCAGGTTTGAAAAATAACGATGGCACACAATACATTAAACTTGATTCTCCATTTGATTTCCAAAATAATGGTGAATTAATCATCCCTGCTCTTAAAACAGAACCTAGCCATGATAAGTTTACTGATGAGTTAATTATTCAACTTAAAAAACGTTTAACAAACGATAAAGCTTCTTTAGTATTATTTTCATCTTATTGGCAAATGAACCTAGTCGCTAAAACATTACGCGACAAGCATAGCTTTTCGTTATTAGTACAAGGAGAAGCCTCTAGAAACGCTCTTTTAACGCTCCATAAAGACAAATGCGATAATAACTTACCTAGCATTTTATTTGGTACCAGCAGTTTTTCAGAGGGATTAGATTTACCGGGTAATTATCTAACTAATTTAATTATTACCAAATTACCATTCGCAGTGCCTAATTCACCTATAGAGCAAGCGCACAGTGAATATATTAAAACTAAAAATGGTAATCCATTTTTAGTTTTAACAATTCCTGACGCATCACGAAAATTAATTCAATCATGTGGTAGATTACTTCGTAATGAAAAAGACACTGGCACAATTACTATTTTAGATAGACGACTTGTCACGAAACGCTACGGAAAATCATTAATTGATTCTCTTCCTCCTTATAAACTAACAATTGAATATTAATAATGATTGAATTATTCGCAGAACTATTTAATGCGATCCCTGTATGGGTTCTATTATCAGTAGTTGCCGTTATAGCCGGCTTTATTGATGCTGTAGTCGGTGGTGGCGGTTTGTTAACAGTGCCAACATTACTTAGTACTGGCATGCCTGTTCACATGGTTTTGGGGACGAATAAATTATCTTCAACATTTGGCACCGCAATCGCTAGTTACACTTTTTATCGTAATAAACTATTTTCCCCAATATTATGGAAGCATTGTGCTTTATCAACATTTATTGGCGCTGGTATTGGCGCTATTGCTGTTTATTTTGTGTCAGGTGATTTTTTAGAAAAAGTCTTACCATTAATAATTATTATGACCGCTATATATACGTTAATGAATAAGCCAAGATGTGAGAAAATAGCGAAGCATGTGGCTCCGCCTTCTACATTAAAACAATGGATACAGGGTTCATTGTTAGGATTCTACGATGGATTCGCAGGGCCAGGTACTGGTGCATTTTGGACAATATCAGGACAAATTCTTTATAAAATAGATTTATTAATCAGTAGTGGTGTTGCTCGCTCAATGAATTTCGTCAGTAATTTCACAGCACTTTTAACATTTATGGTATTAGGAAAAATTGATTACACAATCGGATTAAGTATGGGTGCCTGCTTAATGTTTGGTTCTTTCATCGGTGCTAAAACAGCTATTCATTTTGGTAGTAAATTTATCCGCCCTGTTTTCATTACTGTCGTTTTATGTATTAGTATGAAACTAGCCTGGAGCGCATGGTTGTGATTGACTCGTTAAATAAAATAGCTAATGTTTTAAAGAAATTAGCTGTTGATGCCACCGAGTATGATAAATCCAATACGATACCCAAATTAGCTGAACATGCTTTATTTGAACAAAATCTATTTAAATCACAATCACGACAACTTATTTACTATGTTAAAGAAAGCCAAGAATTATTAAATCAAGTTAATAGTATGATTGATAAAAAATCATCTAACTCTATGATCGCTTTTCAATGCGCTAAACTGGTCGATCAATGCCAAGCTATCAAAAAAGCATTAGGTAGCCAAAATCAACGTAAAGAGAGCTATCAAATAGATAAAAAAGCTAAAGCTATCTATTTTGAAAAAAAACGTCAAACAAGTGATAATAATTTCGAGTGGCTTGCCAAAAAAGTAATGGTAAATAGCCAGCAACTTTATCAAGAGTTATCTAAACACCATGAATATCGCCAACGCTTTGAGCAAAAAATAAGTCAACTCAATCACCAATTAGAACAATCAGCATCACAAGATAAAATAGTTAAACAACATGAGATCCTTCAACTACAAAAGAGATTGGGACAATGTAATAAAGCTATTTATTTTATTGAACAAAAAATTGAAAACTTCGAGAAAGGCAAACGACGTTATTAAGCAATATGTTTAAATTGCAGGCTTGAACTGCATAATTAATTTATATGTTTAAACAATAATAAAACTAATTTCATACATAAAATATATTAGGAATAACAATGAGTGAAGATACTTTAAGCCAACTAGATCAAGCGCCAGATCATATCAAACTTGCAGTAGATCTTATTGAAATGCTTGAAGGTGCTAATTTATCTCAAGAAACAATAGTAGACGCACTAGAAATAGTAATTAATGATTTTAAGCGAAAGTAAATTGAATAAATAAAGATTTTATATAGGAGAGTAAAAAGAGTTAGGTGGTAACTAATCAGCCACACCTCGGCACATGAGTCGATAGCTGCGGTTGCTCCCTTCCGGGCCTGGCCGAGTTCACTATCTATCATTGCGAGGGGACCAACTAGTCACCGAGGCGCATTATCTATGAGACTATGGGTTTAACGCAAGTCTTTTTATCAAAAAAATATCTGTTCGTATATTTTTTAGCAACTTTACATAATTTAACTATAATTATTATTCCCCATTAATATTGTAGAAAAAGGATTTCATATGTTTAAAGTAATAATAATATCGACCATTTGTTTTGGTTTAGCATTATCCACATTAGCTGTTTCTGCAACACCCGATAACGTGAAAAACTCAACTAAAAAGATAAGTTCTGTTATTGACGACAAAACACCATCATTAACTAATCAACCTAGTACAAAGAAAATAGTAGCAAAAAATACTGTAGCAAAGAGCAAAGCATTAAAATACATGTCAGTTAATATTAATACAGCGTCAGCAATTGAATTATCACTTGGTTTAAAAAACATTGGAAAGACAAAAGCAAAAGCTATTGTTGATTATCGTACCAACAATGGTGCATTCAAAAAGCTGGATGAGTTATTAAAAATTAAAGGGATAGGTAAGAAAACATTAAAGCAAAATAACCAGCGTATTCGCTTAGAAGGTAAAAACGTAATTTAAAGCGAACTCATTAAAGTCAGGAAATATCATCTTTCCTGACTTTATTCTATGTGCTAATCATTGCGAGCACTAATAATTCAAAGTACTAGCTATTAAAAGTACTGGCTATTTAGCAAATTCTTCAATAATTAACTGACTTAATAACTCTCCTGCACGCCCTAACGGTCTTTCACTTGAATGTATTAAACGCGGGGTAAATGTATGACATGAGCCACCTACATAATCAATTTCAACCAACGTGCCACTTTCTAATTCATTAGTAATAAGATAATCAGGTACCCAACCAAAGCCAACACCCAATAAAATTGATTCTTTTTTAGCGCTAAAGCCATTGAGATAAAACACGCGATCTCCTCCGAACTGTAAATCATCGGGATGTTGAAGGTCTAACGTGCCTGAATCAGCTATGGTAAGTTCAATATGCTCATGCAAATGTTTTAATTCGATATGTTTTATAGAAGCCAATGGGTGATCACTTGATACTACCAATTTCACGTCCATTGGTTTTAGTGGTTTAGCGACTAAATAAGGATTAGACTGATAATCTTTGACGAGCATTAAGTCTGAGCTATGCTTGTCAAACCAGCGTTGGCAACCGCTTAAAAATTCTGTACGAAGTTGAACTCGCGTAGATATGTCCATTTCAGATAAATGCTTTAATGCTCTCATCACTGGTTCCATTGGTACAGAACCATCGATAACAATTTCTAATCTAGGTTCCCAACCTTGGCTAAAACGCTCAGCTAACACCTCTAAATTATGTGCTTGCTGCAATAAACGTCTACCTTCCGTTAGAATAGCATTACCTTCAGGGGTTAGTTCTGCTCGATATTTACTACGATCAAACAAGCTCACACCTAAATGTTGTTCAAGTTTTTTAATTTGATAACTGATAGCCGATTGCGCGCGATTAAGTTGATCTGCTGCTTTAGCAAAACTGCCAAGTCTAACAATTAAATCAAGAATCTTGAGTGTTTCTATGTCTAATCTCATTCTAAAACCATCTAATAATACTATTGAGTTAATTAAATCACAGTAAGATAATCAGAACAAGATGACCTAAAACAAAAAAGCCAAATCAATGACGATTTGGCTTAATTTAATAAATATTGATGATTTAAATACCTATTGGTTCATCTTCCCAAACAACAATATTACGACCACTATCTTTGGCTTTATATAAAGCAACATCAGCACATTTAATTAAATCATCTAATGATTTCACATTGTCTATATTATTGGCAACACCAATGCTTAGTGTGAATGATATCTCGTTTCCGTTAACCTCAATTACTTGCTGGGACACTTGCACTCTAAAGGCATTTAATAATGTATTCACCTTATTAGCATCTAAATCACGAATAATGAGAATAAACTCTTCCCCGCCATATCTAGCGACTAAAAGACCTTCAAACCATTTATTTAAAAATTGTGAAAGTTCAATTAAGACAGTATCACCAACATCATGACCATAATTATCATTAATTTTTTTAAAATAATCGATATCTAATAAAACAACTGAAAAGTGATTATTGTTTTCTTGTGCGTTGATAAAGCTTTTCTTACCAACACTAAAAAAATAACGACGATTATATAATTTTGTTAAATAATCACGGTTTGCTGCATCACGAATGTCATTAATTAATGCAATTTGTTCCATGGCTTTTATTATGCGCCATTGAAACTCTTCTTGCATAAATGGTGTCACTAGAAAATCATTAGCACCATGTTTAATGAAGCGTGCTGAGAGTGAAGGATCGCTCGATGATGATAATCCAATAATTGGAAACTCATCTCGTAATCGGCTTTTTCTTACGTTTCGAATAAGCTCAATACCATTCATTTTTGGCATATTGTAATCTGTAATTAATAAACCAATAGTTGGATCTTTAGTCAGTGCTTTTATTGCTTCAACACCATCTTCAGCTTCAATAACTTGATACAATAATTTAGATAACTGTGCACTAATATAACTTCTTAATGTTTTAGAATCATCGGCAACTAAGACTTTAATATCTTGATTTAAAATGAGTTGATTAACCATTTTAATAGCACTGACATAGGAGTCTCGATTTTCTTTAAAAATATAATCGAGTACCCCCATTGTTAATAATTTTTTACGTAATTCTTCATTAGTTGTACCTGTAAGCACAATAGTTGAAATACTATGCTCCAAAGTTAATTCGACAACTTCACCATTAGGAGCATCAGGAAGATTAAGATCAGCTAACGCTAAAAAGTAGTTATTATTAGCAATCAATTCTTTAGTTTGAGCATAATTTTCAGCAAAATCAAATTCACAATTTAATTCAGATGATGCTAAATGTTTAATAACTTTTCGAATTAAGAAGCTATCTTCAATAATTAATAATTTAGACATTTTTTATTTTTATTATCCAATTCTAAATAATGTTTTAATTTTATATTTGATACTCTACCATTAAGACATTATTTAAAATATCATTAAACTAAAGTTTTTAACTGTGATTCAGTTAATCGGGTCCATTGACCTTCTTTTAACGAATCATCAAGTATTAAGCCTCCAATACGCTGACGATGTAATCCAACAACACGATTACCTACAGCCGCAAACATTCTTTTCACTTGATGGTACTTTCCTTCACTAATCACCAAACTAGCTGAAAACTCACTTAAAATAGTCAACGTGGCTGGTTTTGTAGGCTTAAGTTCATTATTAAGTTCAATACCATTGGCAAACATTTCAATTAGATCCTGCGTTAATGGTTCTTCTAGTGTCACAATATATTCTTTTTCACAGTGATTATTTGGCGATGTAATCTTATGTGACCATTGGCCATCATCGGTTAATAATACTAAACCTGTGGTGTCTTTATCTAATCTACCTGCGATGTGTAATTTTTTACTCCAAGGCTCATCAATTAACTGTAAAACACTCACGCCATCGTCATCTACTGTTGAACATACATAATCTACAGGCTTATGTAGCATGATATAAATAGTACCTAATACAAAAATTTGTTCGCCATTTAAGCGCACTTCTTGTGTCGATATTTTTACATCACCCTTTTTTACTATAACGCCATCTACTGTAACGTCACTTCTGTGTAGCGCATGTTTCGCTGTTTTTCGTGTCAAATTTGCGTTGTCACTTAAATATTTATCAAGTCTTGTCATTATTACTTCCGAAAAAAGTTACTTGTAAAAAAAGATGCTAACGAACATTCATTAGCATCTTATTTAATTACTATTAATTGTATTACTATTTATAATTATATTATTAATGTCAAAGCTATACGTGTTCGATAATCAAACATCCAGCAGAATAACCAGCACCAAACGAACAAATAATGGCTTTATCACCTGACTTAAAATCGTCATGGAAGCGATGGAAAGCGATAATAGAACCAGCCGAAGCTGTGTTTGCAAATTCATTTAAAATAATAGGCGCTTCATTATCTATAGGTTCTCTACCTAACACCTTCTTAGCAATGAACGTATTCATGTTAATATTAGCTTGATGCAAAAATAAACGTTTTAAATCATCTTGTTCAATTCCCGCTAACGTCATTTGTTCACCAATAAGTTTAGACACCATCGGCAATACTTCTTTAAAGACTTTACGACCTTGTTGAACAAACAAGTTATCACCTTCAAAAGTTTCATCAGCGTTACTTCGAGACAAATGCCCAAAGTTACTACGAATATTATTTGAAAAGCTTGTCATTGGTTTTTTAGCAAGAATTCTAAAGTTGTGCTTACCTTGTGCTGTGTCGTCTTTTTCAACAACAACGGCCGTTGCCACATCACCAAAAATAAAATGGCTGTCACGATCACGATAATTAATTTGAGGAGAAGCAATTTCAGGACTAATCACTAGTACAGATTTAGCAGTACCGCCTTCCAATGCATTAGACGCATTCATAATACCAAATGTTGCAGACGAACAAGCCACCAGCATATCAAAAGCCCAACCTTGGCAACCTAATTGTTGTTGTACTTCAATAGCAATAGCAGGATAAGCACGTTGAGTGTATGAACAAGCAACAATAATTAAATCTATATCTTCAGGCTTTTTATTAGCAGACTCTAATGCTTGTTTAGCCGCCGCGATTGCCATTTCTGCTTGAATAGATATTTGATCGTTTGTACGTTCAGGTGTTAAAGGCATCATCGTTTTAGTATCTAAAATACCTTCTTTAGTCATTACATAACGATTTTCGATACCAGACGCTTTAGCAATAAATTCACTGCTTGAAGGTTTTAACGCTTCTAGTTCACCACTTTCAATAGCAAGTTTGTTCTCTTTGTTAAACTCATCGACATATTGGTTAAATGAACTCACTAATTCATCGTTAGATATTTTATGCGGGGGCGTATAGAGTCCAGTACCACTAATTACAATAGACATTATGCTTTATCTCCAACCGCGTTTGCGGTGTTCTCAGGCATTTATCTATGCCCTAAATTTCAAATAGATTCGTTAATAAATTTGTATTAACAGTTATGACTGTTTTCATTTAAAAACTTCACGAAATCCTGTTAACTCAATATAACTAAGATTACTTATATTATTCATTTTACCTAACATTGAAGTGTTAAACCATTCGAGAAAGCATCTATAACGATTAACTACGATAATTTAGCGTAATTAATGCTATTAATCGTTTTAAATAGACCATAAATCAAAAGACCATTAACGAAGTGCTTTAATTACAGACTTTAAATCTAATTGAACCGCTAGGCGTAACGCATCACTCAAAAGACATAATAATTGCTTAAAAACTATTAAGCAGATATTTAAAACACAATCAGAAAGTAAAACAGGGTATTGCATAAACGTCAAAAAGTTCCATCATTATTGATATAAGAAGTAGCTTTTTATTACATATCGATATAACAAAATATCATTTCACTTCCACTTCATTTCCTATAGTCTAATCATAATAGATAAAATCATATCGATTTTTGACGGAAACATTTGTTATTTTCACTCTTATTAGGAACACTCATGGCTAATATCGCTCAAGACAATTCATTAACCGTTGGTAACACACCACTGGTTCGTTTAAATAAAGTATCTAACGGTAACGTTATTGCTAAAGTTGAAAGCCGCAATCCAAGTTTCAGTGTTAAGTGTCGTATCGGCGCTAACATGATTTGGGCTGCTGAAAAAAGCGGTGAGCTAACAAAAGGCAAAGAACTTATTGAAGCAACTAGTGGTAACACAGGTATTGCATTAGCATTTGTTGCTGCATCACGTGGTTACAAATTATCACTAACAATGCCAGATACAATGAGTTTAGAACGTCGTAAGCTATTAAAAGCATTAGGTGCAAATGTAGTACTTACACCAGGTGCTAAAGGCATGGGCGGCGCAATTGCTAAAGCTCAAGAAATGAAAGATGCTTCACCAGAAACTGTTGTTTTATTAAAGCAATTTGAAAATCCAGCGAATCCTGAGATTCATGTAAAAACTACTGGTCCAGAAATCTGGAATGACACAGACGGTGAGATTGACGTATTTGTTGCTGGTGTTGGTACTGGTGGTACTATTTCTGGTGTAAGTCATTACATCAAAAACATTGCAGGAAAAGCGATTACAACAGTTGCTGTTGAACCAACTAATTCTCCAGTAATCACACAAGCAAAAGCCGGTGAAGAATTAACGCCTGGTCCTCATAAAATTCAAGGTATTGGTGCTGGTTTCATTCCAGGTAACTTAGATTTAGACCTTGTTGACCTTGTTGAGCTTGTTGACAACGAAGAAGCAATTGAAATGGCACAACGCCTAATGGACCAAGAAGGTATCTTAGCTGGTATTTCATCTGGTGCAGCAGTTGTTGCAGCTAATCGTATTGCTGCTCTTCCTGAATTTGCAGGCAAGAACATTGTTGTAATTCTACCTAGCTCTGGTGAACGTTACTTATCAACAGCATTATTTGCTGACGTATTTAGCGATCAAGAAAACGTTCAATAATTATTACTTTGTAATAAGTTAATGTTTTAATAAAAGAGGAACTCAGGTTCCTCTTTTTTGTTTCTGTAGAACAAGGTAGACTAAAAACAATCTAATTAATAATGTACTAGTGTTTCCCGCGGAGCCATTTAAATGTCAAAACAAACCTTAGCCGTACTACCTCCATTATTTACTGTTCATCGTTTCTCGCCTGAGACAAAACCTGATCCTATTATTTTTGACCAAGCCACTTACTTTATTGGAAAGACAACTGATGAACTCTCGGTTGTTATCTCTTCAGACATCAAATTAAATAGCGTGGAACAAGAATCAGATTGGTATTGTTTAAAAGTGCTTGGCCCTTTAGACTTTTCTCTTACCGGTATTTTGGCTGATATATCAGGTGTATTAGCTACTGAAAAAATTAGTATTTTTGCTATATCTACTTTTGACACAGATTATATTTTAGTAAAACAAGACGCTTTACAAAATGCTGTTTCTGCTTTAGAAAAAAACGATTATAAAATCACTCAATGACTACGCAAGTAAAGCCTTCAACACCTAAGCTCATTAAACTTAATTTAATGGCGCCCATTAGCGGTGAAGCTTTGCCGACGACTCAACATTCTGATGTAGCAATAAGTCATGGTCTACAAGGACAAGGGCTCATTATATCACCATTAGGCAGTCGTATTTTAGCGCCTTGTGATGGTATAATTATTAAAAAGTCGGCTACTAATTATCAAGTTATTATGCAAGTAAATCATGGTGTATTAGTTGAATTAACCTGTGGTTATCAAGCTATTTCAACGCATGGTGTAGGCTTTATTTCTCAAGTTAAAATAGGTCAAAAGATCAAAGCTGGTGACGTACTCATTGAGTTAGATTTATTGAATATAAAAAAACAACTATCATATTTTCATGTGGCATTATTAGTAACTAATGGGGTCGTAAAAACGCGTCCTCATTATGGCGCAGTCAGAGCAAACGAAGACATTGCGTTAGTTGCTATTATCAAACCCAAATAATATTTCAAAGGAACATCATGACAACCACTATTTACGGCATTAAAAATTGCGACACGATTAAAAAAGCAATTAAATGGTTAGATGCCAATAACATAAACTATACGTTTCATGATTATCGTGTTGATGGTCTTAATGAAGAATTATTAGCACAACTTTATACGCAATGTGACCCACAATTAATGCTTAACAAACGTAGTACAAGCTTTAGAGCATTAACTGAAGAACAAAAAAACAACCTAGATAATGATTCATTAAAAGCATTATTTTTAGACACCCCGACGTTAATAAAACGTCCATTATTGATTAAAGATAGTGAGTCATTACTTGGCTTTAAAGATGCACAATATCAGTCTTTCTTTCAATAAAAAGATAACTTATATAACAGCATGTCACGCAATACATATTTAATATAGAGAACCTTATGACCGACACAATAAACGACCAAGCCCTTTTTGACCTCAGCTGCGATCTGTTATCTCGCCCGTCAATCACACCATTAGATGAAGGCTGTCAAGATTTAATGGCTGGTTACTTAAAACCATTAGGTTTTAATATCGAAGCAATGGATTTTGAAGACACTCAAAACATGTGGGCAAGAAAAGGCGACACAGGTCCTTTATTTTGTTTTGCTGGTCATACTGATGTTGTACCTGTTGGTAACTTAGATGCGTGGACAAACCCACCATTTGAGCCAAAACTTATTGATGGTATGTTACATGGTCGCGGTGCGGCAGATATGAAAGGCAGCCTTGCTTGTATGATTATTGCAACGCAGCGTTTTGTCACGCAACACCCGAATCATAAAGGTTCAATCTCATTCTTAATTACAAGTGATGAAGAAGGTCCATTCATTAACGGTACAACGCGTGTTATCGACACACTTGAAGCACGTAACGAAAAAATTCAGTATTGTATTGTTGGCGAACCAAGCAGCACTACAAAATTAGGTGATATTGTTAAAAACGGTCGTCGTGGGTCGCTTACTGGTGATTTACTTGTTAAGGGTAAGCAAGGTCATGTAGCATACCCTCACCTAGCCTCTAATCCAATTCACAAAGCGTTATTAGCATTAGATGAATTAGCGAAAACAACGTGGGATCACGGTAACGCTTCATTCCCACCAACAAGCTTTCAAATTTCAAATATTAACGGCGGCACAGGCGCTGGCAATGTAATTCCAGGCGAATTAAAAATACAATTTAATCTTCGTTTTTCAACGGAATTAACTTTTGATTTAATTAAAGCGCGCGTTGTTGAGATTTTAAATTCACATGACATAGATTACGACTTAGATTGGACTTATAACGGTCTACCGTTTTTAACTGACAGCGGTAACTTACTAGACGCGGTATGTTCTTCAATTAAAGAAATTACAGGTTATGACACCGATCCACAAACTAGTGGTGGTACTTCAGATGGTCGTTTTATCGCACCTACTGGCGCGCAATTAGTTGAATTAGGCCCGGTTAACGCAACAATTCATCAAGTTGATGAGTGTGTTAAATTTTCTGATTTAGAAATATTAACAGATGTATACCAACGTCTACTTGAAAAACTATTATTAGATTAAAGCAGTTAGTTTAATGAAAGTAGATTAAAAGCTAATTTTAAGTCATTAAGGAAATGCCATGACACCAATTCAAAAGTTGATATTAGGCCTAAATGAAGAACCTCTCGTTGAAATAGCGAGTAATTGCAAAGTTCATCATGCCATCATCAATGATTTGAATAAGCTTGTTATGGCAGCTAAAAAAGATGCCATTGATTTAACTATTGCTAGTCCATTTCGTTCTTTTGAACGCCAACAACTCATTTGGAACAATAAAGCACGTGGGTTAAGACCAATAAAAGATGCTGATAATAACGTTGTTGACACTACGTTATTATCAGATGAGCAATTGCTCGATTATATTTTGCATTGGTCAGCACTTCCAGGTGCAAGTAGGCATCATTGGGGAACCGATATGGATGTTTACGCCCCTTCGATGCTTTCACAATCTCTACAGTTAGAACCTTGGGAATATCAAACTGGTGGCCCAATGGAACAATTAGGAGATTGGCTTGATGATAATTTAACGTCATATGGTTTCTTCAGACCTTATTCAACATTTAATAATGGCGTAGCTATCGAGCCATGGCACATTAGTCACATTGAACAATCAAAACCTTTGCTTGAACAACTCAATATAGAACTTATTGAACAAGTTATTACAGAAAACGATATTGGTCTAAAAAATTCTGTTTTGGCTAAACTCGAATCTATCTTTAATCAATACATTATCAACGTAGGACATCCTTAATTATGCTATGGATTATTATCATTATTGCGGTGGTGCTAGGCATCGTGTTATTACAATTTTCACTTATTAAAGCCAGTAATAAAGTTAAACTTCCGCCACCAAAAGACTCTACTTATGATGACAAGTGGAACGAAGATGAAGAAAAATGGTAAATTAGTTACTCTAATACAACATTAACAATTAAATATATTTGTAGTGTTCTAGGGCAAATAGCAATATCACTATTTAAGTTAATTATACAAATTCAATTAGTCACATGCCTGTAACATAACTATTTATTACAATAATGCTGTAATTTCAACCTAAGTATTAGAAGTTTTTTTATAACAAGTTATTTCATAAATTTAGAGACTAAATACACTAATTGTTTATAGGAAAATATAATGGTTAAAAGCCAAGGGTTTACATTAATAGAATTAATTATTGTTATTATTATATTAGGTGTCCTCAGCGTTACAGCCGCACCTAAATTTTTAAACCTATCAAGTGACGCTAACATAGCCGCATTAAATGGTTTAAAAGGTGCAATGAGCTCCACGTCATCAATTATTCAGCTGAAAGCGGTTATAGAGGGAATTAATTTCGGAGACGGCTCAGCAGAAGCTAATCCAGCTCTAATAATAGATGGGCAGGCGATTGCAATGAGAGGAAATTACTTATCTCCAAGTTGGGGAAGAGCTTGGTTTCACGTATTAGAGACTAACGAAACTAACTCGGGATTTAGCCAACCGGGAATTAGTTGTGACCGTGATGTTTGTGCTGCTGGAGGCCAGAATCCAACTTCAGCACAACTTTCTGGTATTGATGCGACTAGTATTCCTAACTTTTCAAACGATGGACGATTTTTAATTCTGTGGTTTAATGGCTTTAGGGTTCCAGATAATTGTTATGTATATTATTTTCATCCTCAAGCTAACTTTTCAGCCCCTACATTTGGAACCGTCAATAGTGGGTGTTAGATTTTAATTAATACAGTTTTTATAACAGTAATAAAA
>CALJMY010000085.1 GCA_937981905.1 uncultured Enterobacterales bacterium | reverse complement strand
CCTGCTTCTCCCGCAAGACCACTTGATGAAACAAAATATGTTAGTCCAAACGCGAAAAAAGCGACTAAGGTCGTAACGAATACAGACACAATTTCTTGTAAAACATTTCTAAATTGATAAGGCAAAACAATTAATTTTGGGAAAATTGAATGCACTAAACGTCCCATCCAACCTTTAGGCTCTTGAAACGTTATATTTTTACGTCCCATTAGCATCGATTCTAATTCAGTATCTTTATAAGCTAATGAACGTGATTTTTGTTCTTGTTTTGCGTTGTCAGATTCACTTGGCGTCCAATTATAAGCTAATGACGAGGGAACTGAGCGCCCAACAAAAAATTTAAATAAGAAATAAATACCGCGTCCAGCTCGGCCTAAACCACTCACTAAAAGTACCAACCCAACAACAGCATAAACCCAAGCTTGAGTCAGATCATGTTCAATAATTGTTGTCGTTTGAAAAATACTATACAAACCAATTAACGCTGTAATAACTCCGCCAAATGTACGAATAAAACCCTCTTGCTTAAAAGGATTCTTTATTCCTAAACCCGAGGAGCCAAAATCATATGCCATTGATATTTCCTTTTGTAATAAATAAGTTACGCAATATTAATAATGTTTAAAATACAGCACTCAATTAGCATCTACAATATTTTATTTATCAAAGCATCGCGTGTTTTGCACATACCAATATAATTGACAATACGTACAAATAAAATGCTATACGCTGCTCACAACACTAGTGAGTCAGAAACGGCCATGTTATAATGTTACATTAATTATTAACTACCCCCAGACAATGATTCTCATATTCAGTATTGTGGCACTTTTTATCGGGCCGCTACTATTCAATTACACTAGCAAAAAAACTAATATGCTCGACTTGTTCGACGGCTTTATTTTTGTTGTGATTGGTGGGTTAGTTTTATTTCACATTCTGCCAGAATCTATTGAACAAGTAGGTTTATGGAGCCTTCTCTTTGTGCTTATGGGGTTAATAGGCCCAAGTCTTGCGGAGCATTTATTTCATAAAGCGGCAGCACTGACACATAAAACAACCCTCATCTTGGGTGTATCAGGGTTAGTTTTACACAGTCTCACCGATGGTACTGCATTAATAGAAGATCCTGACTTTGACCAACTCACTTTAATTATTGCTGTTATTGCTCATCGATTACCGGTTGGATTGACGGTTTGGTGGTTATTAAGACCTCATTTTGGCAAAGGCATTGCATTAATTGTATTAGGATTAATGTCTGTGGGGACAGTAATTGGCGCTGTAATGAGTGAGCAACTATTACCGCAAATATCACCATCGGCAGTCGCATTAATAGAAAGCTTTATTGCTGGTTCTGTTTTACATGTTGTTTTTCATCGTCCTTACGCAGAACATCATCATACTCATGAACAAACAAAAACACATTACGATGGTATTGGTTCTCTAATAGGTATTTTTTGTTTAGTAGTTATTTTGATGACCGGAGGCCATGAACATGACAACGAGGCAGCACATCAACAACTTGATTTATTAATAGAGCTAGCCTTAACGTTATCGCCATTTTTATTAGCGGCCTATTTCTTATCAAGCATGACCAAGTTATTTTTCTCAGACAGTCATTCTATTACTTTAGATTCAGATCGCCCGTCGAAATTTCAAACATTACGCGGCGCTCTCATTGGTCTACCATTACCCTTTTGTATTCCAGACGCGACCAAAGCTTATAAATTACTACAAAAGCAAGGTGCTAATGCAACCATGGCATTAGCATTTTTAGTATCTGCGCCTATTTTAGGATTTGAATCATTGTTAGTATCGATACCGTTATTAGGCATCGAAATAACAGGACTTAGACTTCTTTGTGCATTTATTATTATCGTTGTTATGGCGTTAATGTTGGCGCGTTTCATTCCAGCTCATCAAGCTGCTAAGCCTGAAAAGCAAAATGAAATAGCGAATAAATTACAGCATGCACTACGTCATGGTTATGAACATCTACTTGATCACACTGCACCTTGGTTAATGTTAGGCTTAGTATTAGCAACATTACTGACATTTGGAATACACCAAGCACAATGGTATGACATATTTTTAATTGCAGCTGTTGCACTGCCATTTAGGCTTTGTGCAACAGGCATTACACCACTTGCAGCCGCTATGCTTGTTAGTGGTTGGAGTCCAGGTAGTGCGCTAGTATTAATGCTAATCGGACCTTCAATTAGTATCGAACTATTACGATTTATTACTAAGCAACATGGCAAGTTGTTAGCTATCGGTTTTAGCATTTTACTACCAATTGTTGTCGTGGCATGTGCTTACATAGTAGATAGTACAATTACGATATCTATACCTGAGTTAATCCATTTAAATCATGAAGAGCACGCAAATATCTTTGAAGTGATTTGTTTAACTATTATCAGTTTACTTATTTCATGGTCATTACTAAGACGCGGCGCTCGTGCTTTTGTTGCGGAATTACTGCCTAAATTAGAACTGTTTAGTCATAAACATAATCATTAATAGATAAGTACAAACATTCTACTTATCTATTAATGCATCAATTATATCTACACTTTTAAAAACTCTTCGAATTCAATTATTACTCTCTTCATTACACATATATTTTCAAATTGTGACAACACATTCTAATTTCATATAACTGTCACATACCTGACATTTCCTTGTCATATAAATAACTTTAAATGGTGGCATAAAAAATAAGTAAGTTAATTACTCTATGAAAATAACGACACTGTCTAAAGTCTCTACTAGTTTATTATTAACCATCGCCTTAACACTTGCCGCTACATTATTGTGGAGTTCACACACGTTAAACAAGCACGATATACGACAGCAAACTTTCTTAAAAATTAGGCAACAATTCAGTATCGATATCCAACGTATTATTACTCAATACTTAAACACTGGCGATACAACACAATTAAGTACAGCCGAAGAAAAATTACAAAACATTGAATTATCATTAAATAACTTATCAAAAAAATCTCAAAGTATTAGCGCTCTAATTAAGCAATTAAAAAAAGATATCCAAGGTAAGTACAGAGCAGCAGGAAAGCTCAGTGGTAACGAACAACAACTATTAATGCACGCTGAAAAAGAAATGTTTTCTATAAGCACCAGCATCGAGAATTATTTATTAGAGAATGTCACTACACACAATGATAACGTAAAAAATTACACTCATACGCTTTCTGAACTTACCGAGTTAAGTTACACACTATCTTCTCAGCGCCAGAATTACTTCGACACAAAGTCCACCAGAGCGTTTAACTATATTGAACAGATTAACACTCAGCAAAAAGTACTATTAAGCAAACTCCAAGGTATTGAAGTTTACGGCACCACAATACAATCAACTGAAGATGACGAAGATTCATTATTTTTATTAGATGACGAACCTGAAAATGTTATTGAAGATCAAATCAATGAACTCGCTAACTTATATAATAGATATCCAAGAGAAATAAAAAAGACACAGAAAAATATTATTGCTCAAAAAGCTATTCAAAAAGAACTTAACCAAGCATTAGCTGCTATAGACCGACAACTAATTAGCCTTGGCTTACATATAACTGCCCAACAGAATACCGTCAAAAAACAAGTTCATATCGTTCAAGCGGTCATCACCGCCGTACTTATTATCTTTGGATTATTAATGTGGTTTTTCCAACGGAAACAAATAATATTACCGCTACAACGATTAAACATCGGCTTTACTCAATTAGTAGAAAGTCACCAAGGACAACCCTTAGATATTAAGAATAACGGTTCTGAGGTTAGTGAAATTGCTAATAAATTTAACTTGTTACTCGAACGTTCCATAGAAGAGCAACAACAAAAAGAAACGCAACTAAATACCGTTCAACACGAATTAACTCAACTATTAAATGAATTTGAACACGTTAGTGAACACATTAGCGAAGGCGTTCATGATGTTGAACAAGCACAAACATTAATGTCTCAAGTTAAAGAGCTCGCTAATAATGTGAATAGCAGTTCAACTCAAATTAAAAATTCAGCATCATCTACTGCCCAAGCGATGGAAGATAGCCAACAACGCGTAAAGCAAGTTATTGAATCAACAAAATCTGCCAATGTTGCCATAGAAAACAGCAAGCACTCTATTAGTAACTTGTTGTCTTCAGTCACTAGTGCAACATCTATCGTAGATGTCATTAATAATATTTCAGACCAAACTAACTTACTGGCACTCAATGCCGCGATTGAAGCAGCTAGAGCCGGTGAACACGGCAGAGGTTTTGCTGTCGTTGCAGATGAAGTTCGTCAATTGTCAGTTAAAACCCAGTCATCATTAGAAGATATTCTTGTGATTCTCACGCAATTAAAAACATCATCTAATGAACTCGCGACAGACATAACCAAAATGAGTGATGCGACCAAGCAGCAGCAAAAAGATTCAAATGCTCTTTTAAATACAACTCAAGAAGTTACAGAGCAAACAAAATCTTCATTATCCGCAGCCCAAGATGGTGTGAAAAATGCTGTTAATCAACGTCAAAACATATTTGAATTCAATCAATTAATGGATAAATTAAAAGACAGTAGCGAACGTTCGTCACAAACGAGTCAGGTAATGGTCAATCAGCTATCGACACAAATTACTCGAATTGTGGAAACCTTTAATAGCTAATCTTTTAGAAAATTTATTGATGTTTAAACACAGATTAAATACATATTTTATTTAATCTGTGAAAAATTATTCAGAGCGTTCAACCATCGCTGCTTGCACATACACATCAAAGCGATTGGCTTTTGAGTCTAGTTGCATGCTTGGCTTTTTCTCGTTGAGGAATCCAGCATAACTTGGACGTTTAACAACAACACGTTTAGTGGCTGCGTTAATAGCTAATGGAAGTAAATCATCGGCATCTGGATCACTGCCAACGAGACTTTGAAATACACGCATTTCTTTTTTA
>CALJMY010000084.1 GCA_937981905.1 uncultured Enterobacterales bacterium | reverse complement strand
CTTTCATATTAATTAAAGCATTTAGAAGTCGAATTCTCTTCACATTATTTGACTATTAATAGGTTGTTTTTCTTTCAATTAATGTAAAGTGTAATGAGTTTTGTTTTTCAATAATTTACCCATGGAATCTTTATGTCAGATATTGTTTTAGTACTTAATGCTGGTAGCTCATCAGTAAAGTTTGCACTCATAGATTTAGCGTCAAACACGCAGCCATTAAGTGGCCTTGCAGAATGTTTAGGAACAGCAGAAGCCTCTATTTCTTGGAAAGTGCTTGATGCATTGGGTAAAGAAGAAAAACAAACAGAGGCCCTTCCTGAGAATGGTTTGCATAATGATGCGATTGAAAAATTAGTAGCTATTATCAATGAGAATAACCTGAGCGACACGATTAAAGTGGTTGGTCATCGTGTTGTTCATGGCGGTGAACAGTTTATTGAATCAGTATTAATTGATGAGAATGTAATTAATGCAATTCAAGATAATAACAAGTTAGCTCCGCTACATAACCCTGCAAACTTACAAGGTATTGTGGCTGCGTATCATTATTTTCCTACATTAAAACAAGTAGCTGTGTTTGATACTGCTTTTCACCAAAGTTTGCCGCCTAAGGCTTATTTATATGCCCTGCCTTATTCATTATATGAAAATGAAGGGATTAGACGATATGGTTTTCATGGCACTAGCCATAGCTATGTTGCAACACAAGCAAAACAATGGCTTGAAGAAAATAAACAAAGTAGTAGTCATTTAATTACTGCGCATTTAGGTAATGGCTGTTCAATTTGTGCCATAAAAGATGGAAAAAGTGTTGATACGAGCATGGGCTTTACACCGTTAGCAGGTATTTGTATGGGAACACGCAGTGGTGATATTGACCCCGGATTGTTTAATTTCTTAATTAATGAATTAGCTTATACACCCAAAAGTATTGAAACTTTACTTAATAAAGAAAGTGGATTATTAGGTATTTCACAATTAAGCAATGATTGTAGAGCACTTGAAAAAGCCAAATCAGAGGGTAATCAGCAAGCTCAATTAGCGCTTGATATTTTCTGTTATCACATTGCAAAAACCATTGCTTCGTTCACTGTTCCTTTAGGTAAACTGGATGCTCTAATCTTTACTGGCGGTATTGGTGAAAATTCAGCATATATAAGATCACAAGTCGTTAAACTATTAGCTATTTTCTCACTTGAATTAAGTGAAGAAGAAAACCTAAACAAACGATTTGGAGAGCAAGGTTGTATTAGCGTTAGCGACGGTGCAAAAGTATTAGTTATTCCAACTAATGAAGAGTTAGTTATTGCTCAAGATTCTTATCGATTACTATGTGGAGAGCAAATTTAATGTCTAATCGTATTATGTTAATTCCGGTTGGAACATCGGTTGGTTTAACGTCAGTGAGTGTAGGCTTAGTTCGAGCATTAGAGCAAAAAAATGTCGATGTTGGATTTTTTAAACCTATTTCACAACTGACAAAAGGTGAAACAGGTCCTGAAAAATCGACTGAAATGATCAAGCAGACTAGTCAAATTAATCCTCCAAAGTCTTTTGATTTAGCTTACGCTGAAAAATTATATAGTGAAAAAAGACAAGCTGATTTACTCGAAGATATTGTTGGTCGTTTTGAGAAATATGCCAAACGCGGTCAAACAATTATCATTGAAGGTTTAGTGCAAAATTCACAGCAAAATTATACTGTACGTTTAAATCGTATGATTGCGAATGCATTAGGGGCAAAAGTTGTTTTTGTTACAACAATTGATGAGCAAAGCGAGTCTGTTGATGAGTTACTTGATATTGCAGCTAATCATTATGGCGGTATTGAAAGCGAGAATGTTTTAGGCTGTATCTTTAATAAAGTCGGTTCTCCAATTGACCCTTATGATATTTCTACACATGCCATTGAAGACACTAACTTATCGACAATGCAAGATAGCTTAAGTCAAAAGATCCATGATTTACCAATTTTTAAGTCATCACATTTTAAAGTATTAGGTATTGTGCCTTGGCACTTCGATCTTATTGCTCCTCGCGTTAAAGATTTAGCTCAGTTTATTGATGCTAAAGTTTTAAATGATGGAGACATAGAACATAGACGTTTACGTTCTATTAATTTTTGTGCACGTACAGTGTCTAACATGCAATTTACACCCAATGCATTACTAGTAACTCCTGGCGATCGCTCAGACGTTATTATTGCAGCATGTTTGGCTGTAATGAACGGGACAAAGATAGGCGCTATATTGTTAACTGGTAATATCATGCCTGATGAAAATATCATGCGATTATGCCAGCCAGCTTTAAGCTCAGGTATGCCGTTATTATTAAGCAAAGATAACACATGGAAAACAGCATTACGTTTACAGCGTTTTAATGTTGAAGTACCTATTGATGATTTACAACGCGTAGAAAAAGTAAAAGACCATACGGCACAACATTTAGATAGCGATTGGATTAATGCTATTTCTGAAATTAATGATAGTGATAGAAGTAGTGAATTAGCGCCTATGTCACCACCTGCATTCCGTTATTTATTAGCCGAAAGAGCAGGACGTGCGAATAAAACTATCGTCTTACCTGAAGGTAATGAACCTAGAACAATCAAAGCAGCTGCAATATGTGGCGAGCGTAAAATTGCGCGTACTGTGTTGTTAGGCAATAAAGAAGAAATTATAGCTATTGCAGAGCGTCAAGGGATTGAGCTAAACGATTATGTAACCATTGTAGAACCAAATAACGTAATTAATGATTATGTCGACAACTTGGTTGAATTAAGAAAACATAAAGGACTTACTAGCGTTGTAGCACAAACTCAATTGGCTGATCCTGTGGTGTTAGGTACTATGATGCTAGCTAACAATAAAGTGGACGGTTTAGTCTCTGGCGCAGTTAATACCACCGCTAATACGATAAGACCTGCACTACAAATTATTAAAACAGCACCGGGCAGTAGCTTAGTGTCATCTATCTTCTTTATGTTATTACCCGATCAAGTTTTTGTGTATGGTGATTGTGCTATTAACCCAGATCCTAATGCCGAAGAATTGGCTGACATTGCTATTCAGTCTGCAGATTCTGCTAAAGCTTTTGGTATTGAACCTAGAGTAGCTATGATCAGTTATAGTACAGGAACTTCAGGTCAAGGTAGTGATGTAGATAAAGTAAGAGAAGCGACTAAAATCGCACAAACTAAACGCCCTGACTTACTTATTGATGGTCCATTGCAATATGATGCTGCAGTTATGGAAAATGTTGCGAAGAAGAAGGCACCAAATAGTAAAGTTGCTGGTAAGGCAACCGTATTTATTTTCCCTGATTTAAACACTGGTAATACGACCTACAAAGCCGTTCAACGAAGCGCTGACTTAGTAAGCATTGGTCCAATGCTGCAAGGTATGGGCAAGCCAGTGAATGATTTATCACGTGGTGCATTAGTGGAAGATATTGTTTATACGATTGCGTTGACAGCGATTCAAGCTGGTCAGCGTGATGAAGCTTTATTAAATTAATTACTACTTTAATAAACAATTATTGCCTACAAAAAAAGCCAACAATATAGAATATTGTTGGCTTTTTTACGTTCTAAAAGTCAATACCCAGTATCCAGTGTATAAAGTGCAACTTGTCTTTTAATACATTCTGTTTCTGTCAGGTATTCATTACCCCACATTTTAACATAATAGAATTATTAATATTTTCATGAGTAAAAGATTTCATAGTGGCTAATCTCGATTCAAATAGATTAATTGCTATTTTAGACGGTTCTTCTTGACTAAAAAGTGGTAATCCCTCTTTCATTCTTAAAGCGTCTAGAGACTCCCATATTATTTGAGTAGCCGCTTTCACTGCTTTTTCTACTTCATCATTAATGATTATATTTAAATCTAAGCCTTTTGATTTAAACGTATTAGATTCATATGACAGAAAAAATGACAAAGCTCTTAATTCTTTTCTTTTCAGTCCTATTTCTACTAAGCTTAACGAAGCAATTAGGTTATTCATTATCGATTCGTTAACTTTTTTAGTTTTTGAAAATTCTATAGAAATATCACTTAAATGTGATTGAAGTAGTATAATTAACGATTGTTGGGTATCACCTAAAGCAAGCGCTACCCTAGCAATTTTTAATATCTGTTCAGTTTGAGAAGTAATACCTCTTTTCATTATTTCAGTTAATGCTAGGCGATCACGTTGTGAAGCCAGTTCTGACAATTCATCTAGACTCATATAAGTATATGAGTCTAGATGTGAGTCGACACGCACAGGTTCTTTTTCCCCCTCAGGAATTCTAAAAATATTAACTACACCGCGGCTAATTAAGAACTCTTCGCGCTGTGACTCATGATATTTCTTATCCTCAGGCGTCAACTCAAAATTAGAAAAACACCAATCATCTTCATAAGAAAGCGTTTTAAAGTTTTTTATTATTGCCTTAAATTTATTTTCCAATTCGACTTCATTCATTAAAGCAATATCAGTAACACCGGTAATTCTAATTTCTTTCAATGGTATATTTACATCTGATGTATTTTCTTTGTTATTTTTTTCAACATTAACGCTTAATTTTCTTGTGGTATCTGGAACATTAAAAAAATTAATAGATAAATAAATAACTAACAATAACGCGATAGAGACTAACGTCAATTTAACTGTTCTTTTCATACTTAACTCTTATTTTTAAATAATAATGATAAATAAATATTGTTATACACTCTTCTATGCATCCCTTAATCTATTGAAAATAAAGATAAATATCAGTGGGGAGAACTCAAAGCTAGGTAAGTCAAATTAGAAATTCGCAAACAGATTTGTTAAGCCAGCTGCGAAATTATTATATTCATAACAAACTGAGAAAAATTCGATACTGTGATCTTCATATTCAGCAGGATAACAATCAGAGCATGAGAAATTTTTGTAATAGAAAAACTACAAATTAGTAAACATAAGCATTTAAAATAATAGAATTTTATTTTTGAAGTTTGAGATATGAGGTTTTGTAAGCATTATTAATCCTTTAATAAATATTTAATAAGTATATTTTGTATCGTTTCCTTAAACGACACCGCAAATACGAATCATTATCATTAAGTATAATGATTATTACAAAAAAACACAATAAATAATTATTGCCTACAAAAAAAAGCCAACAATATAGAATATTGTTGGCTTTTTTGTTTCGCTATTAACGTTTATTATTTAAAACGCCCAGCGAACACCTGCTTTAAAGCTAACACCTGGTAATGGTGCTGCATCTTTAATGAAAGAGCTATGAACACGTGCTTCTTGATTAAATAAATTATTAATTTTAACAAAATATTTAAGTTCACCTAGTCTAGTCTCTTGATGTTTAAATACACCTAAGTCAACTAACGTATAACCGTCTGTAGTTGTTTCAAACTCACCGACATTGTTTTGTGTCGCATACGTTGTTACCGCTACATTGTAATGCCAATCTAAGTGTTCCCAATTAAGTGTGTTATTTAAACGTAGTGGTGGAATACGTGGTAAGTCTTCACCATTAGTTAATTCAACATTCGAATAATCGATGAATGCACTGTACGTCAATTTATCACTGATGAAGTAACTAAACTGCAACTCACCACCGTAAAGGTTCGCATCAGCTTGACGATATTGATATACATCTAAACCACCGCTTTCTTCTGGTACAAAAGCTTGGTAAGAAAAGTTGTCTACATTGCTATAAAACAATGAACTCGCAAATACGAAATTTTCACCGTTATAACGCCAGCCAATATCTAATGTATTAGAATCTTCGGTGTCTAATTTATTAAATGTGTTAGTTGGTTCGCCCGTTGATTTATTATCAACAATATTTAGATTGAAGTAGGCACCAATATCAAACGATTGTGTTCCTAAATGTTCACCAAACGAGAATAATTCACTAGCTGTTAATGCACGTTGACTATGGTTTACATTAATTAATAATTGTTGATTCTCAGTTAATGCCCAATCAACACCAGCTGCCCAGCTTATAGGCGTAAATGTTATATTATTAAGCGCATTTTCTTGTGATAGTTCAGGTTTAATTTCAACATGCTCGATGCGTGCACCAATATGCCATTCAGCATTACCTGTTTTATGACGTTGAGTCGCAAATAATGCATTAGTTGTAGTTTCAGTTGCTGGAGAGTTAGCTTCTTCACCTACAGGCGTAGTTTCATTTTCTTGTAAATGAACACCTATAATTCCTTGCCATTGATCAAAAAAACGATGATGAATTTGTAACTTAACTTCATCACTTTGATTGGTAATTTGAGTAGCTATTTCATCACCTTCAATTTCTTGTAGTTGATAATCAACATGTTCTGCTTTTAAAGTAATTGAATCAATTTTTTTAGTTGGGTTAAACCATGCAGCATTAACTTGTGTTCGTTCTTGTTCTGCTTCAATAAATGGTAAAGCCTCTTCATCATGGCCGTGTTCTTCTTCTTCACCTTCAGGTTCTTCATGTCCAACTAAGCCATATTTAGATGAAGTTTCGCCATAAGCAATGCCGATCATAAAATCATCGTTGATGTAGCTTGTACCTAGTGTAAAGCCTGTACTTCTACTTTGACTATTTTCAATAAACTTGATGCCATTTTCTTCATCGTCATGGCCATCTTCTTCGTCATCATGACCTTCTTCTTCCTCGTCGTGACCTTCTTCCTCATCATGTTCATCGTCATGAGAAAGACGGACTGGAATATCTGTTTCATTAGCGTCTTTAGAGAAACCATCTACATAAAATGCAACATTACCTGTTGAACCTTGTACGTTAAATGCTAAATCTTTAGCATCGTTTACACTAGTAAATGCTCCAATAACTTCACCAGACACTTCTTCTTTTAATGTCGTTGGCACACGTTCATCGATTACGTTAACAACACCACCAATAGCACCACTGCCATGGAGTAATGTTGCAGGGCCTCTTAATATTTCGATTTGAGTCGCTGTACTCACTTCATTACTTACTTGGTGATCAGGCGCTGCAGCAGAAGCATCAGCACCAGACAATCCGTTTTGTAATACTTTAACTCGAGGTCCATCTAATCCACGAATGATAGGTCGAGATGCACTTGGCCCATAATAGTTAGCATGGATTCCTGGAGTAAACTTTAATGTTTCACCTAAGCTGTCAGCTTGTATCAGATCCAATTGTTCACGTTCAATAAGTGTTGATGAGATTAACGAATCTAAATCACTACGCAATAAATGTGTTTTAGCCCTAACGCTGATGACTTCTGTAGTATTCTTTTCTACGGTTGTATTTTTAGGTTGTTCATCTGCATAGCTAGGTAAGCAAATGCTGCAAATTAATGTGGCTAATGCCGATTTATGTAAATTCATCTTTTAATCAACTCAGAATGTTATAACGTAACAAGAACGCGGATGTTATAACGTAACAGAAATATGTCAAGCCATACCTCATAAAAAGAGTGTTACATTAATTGTACTGTTGATAAGCATGGTGATTTTATACAATTCAGGTTACTATTAATTATTGAATTAGTGCAATCGATAAGGATCTAACACGTGCCGAAACCTAAAAAAATGCCTGAAGTATCAGATAAAAAAACACCTGAAGAAAATTTCAATATTTCAAATCATTATGATGCTATTGTCATTGGAACAGGCCCTGGTGGTGAAGGTGCGGCAATGGGATTATCTAAACAAGGAAAGTCTGTTGCTGTTATTGAACGTGCACCTCAAGTAGGTGGTGGTTGTACGCATTGGGGAACAATTCCTTCAAAAGCACTTCGTCATTCTGTATCTCGTATTGTGGAATTCAAACGCAGTGGATTTGATGTTGATGGTGACTTTAGTAAACAATTTACATTTAAAAGTATCTTAAAACATACTGAGCGTGTTATTCAGGATCAAGTTAAATTACGCCAAGGTTTTTACCTACGCAATAACTGTCCAATATATAGCGGCGCTGCAAAATTTATTAATAAAAATGTTATTGAAATTACTAAAGATCATGGCGAAAAAGAATATATTAGTGCCGACCAAATTGTAATTGCTACTGGCTCTCGCCCTTATCGCCCTGCTGATGTTAATTTTAAAAGCAAACATATCTTTGATAGCGACACGATTTTATCGTTAGGACATGAACCTAAAAGCATTATTATATATGGTGCTGGTGTTATCGGATCTGAATATGCTTCAATATTCCGTGGTTTAGGGGTACGTGTTGACCTTATTAACACTCGTGATCGTTTGTTGTCTTTCCTTGATACTGAAGTCAGCGAATCACTGTCATATCATTTCTGGAATAGCGGTGTTGTTATTAAACACAGCGAAGAATATGCAAAAATAGAAGAAGTGGATGATGGTGTTGTTGTTCATTTAGAATCTGGTAAAAAAATGCGTGCTGATTGCCTATTATTCGCTAATGGTAGAACAGGTAATACTCAAACATTAGGTCTTGAAAATATTGGTTTAAAATCTAACTCACGTGGTCAAGTAGATGTTAATCAACATTATCAAACTGAAATAGATAATATCTATGCGGTTGGTGATGTTATTGGTTATCCATCGTTAGCTAGTGCTGCTTACGATCAAGGTCGTATTGCTGCTAAAGCAATGGTTAGTGGTCACGATGAAGGTGCATTAATTCTTAATATTCCAACAGGTATTTATACTATTCCTGAAATTAGTTCAGTTGGACTGACTGAGCAAGAGCTAACAGAGAAGAAAGTACCTTACGAAGTTGGCAGAGCACAATTCAAGCACTTAGCTCGCGCTCAAATTGGTGGTATTAATGTTGGTTTCTTGAAACTATTGTTCCATCGTGAAACAAAACAATTATTAGGTATTCATTGTTTTGGTGAGCGTAGTTCTGAAATCGTACATATCGGCCAAGCTATTATGGAGCAAAAAGGGGAAGCTAATAATATTGAATACTTTATTAACACCACTTTCAACTATCCAACAATGGCAGAAGCTTATCGTGTTGCCGCTATGAATGGTTTAAATCGTCTTTTCTAGATAGCTTAAACTTTCTGAGTAACACTAAAAACGCCACGTTAAATACGTGGCGTTTTTGTTTCTATATACATAATTAATAGTTGTTATGGCTGTTGATAAAAATCAGCATGAACAAAAGGTGCCATCGCTAAAATAGCCGCATGAGTATAATTACCTTCGCGTGTTGCATGGCCGTTAGTTAATAAACCAATTGCACCACCTTTTTGCTTAATGTTTTTAGTGCTGAATAACTCGTCCATTAAAGGGCCTAATTCTTCTCCTATTTTCAAACGATTAAACACACTGTTAGGTAAAGGTAAATTTGCACCACGTCCTACTGACATTTTCTCGTTATTAGCAATAACAATATAAGCAAAAGTCGCTGCTCCATCCTCGAATAAATCGACACCGCCTTCAATTGCAGCATAAAAATCAGCACTTTCATTGGCCTGACAATAACGTAAACGATTAATAGCACCATCTCGTGTTTCTTGGCTGGTCATCGGTTGTTCTGATACTAAAGAAGGTGCATTTACACCGTTACAATGTATTTCAGATTCAGGATAATAGGCTGCAATCGCATTTTTTATTGCATTAACTTTTACAGGGTTTTTAGACCCTACAACAATTGTAATAATTTGAGGAAACATAAAAATTTAATCAGCATTTAAAGATATTAGTTTATCATAGAGACCCTAATATAAATCTATTACAACTAATCTCTGATCTAATAAGGGAACTATTATTGAAAAAAAGTATCAACTTATTTATGTAAATATAAATAAATCGTTTAAAAAGTAGAAATCTCTTCTCAAAAATAGATTGTTTTTTATACCATCCCAGTTAACTTTCTATTAACAATTAAATTAAAACCGTAACAAAAACAGATAAAATGAACTTTCAAGCCAAGCTTAAAGCCATTAGTTATGTGAGACATTGGCTATTACGTAAAGGTAAGATATTTTTATAATAAATAATTATCAGCACGTTACAGCTTTCGTATACAAAATACCTAAAAAAACTTATGTAAAAAGACTTGTGATGTAAATTCACATCAGTAAAGTAAGCCCCAGTTGAACGCACCCAGAATATTGAATAATAAGTGTTTAATTCAAGTCTACTTTTAAGACTTTTTATAATAATAATTTTTAGCACTTTGTGCTTTGTACTTTGCATTACTTAATAAGTACTTTTAATTGTTCGAATAGAACACCTAGTTTTCTAGGAAAATAATAAAAAGCCGATTTCGGTAAGAGACTTTGTCTCCTTTCTCTTTAATTAAGAGAGTAGTCTACTTTTGTAGATTAGCTTGTAGTTAAATATTAGATAATACTTTTTCATTATTAATATTAACGAAGCTTATAATAAAAATATATATACTTACATATCAACATGTATCACGGAAGATATAATAAATATAGGAACTGATAGTAAGAAACAACCTTTCTTTTATATTTGAAGGAGAGCTCAAATATAAAAGTAGTGTTTATTTAAGCGGTAGATTTTTAATCTGCCGCTTTTTTATTTTAAATATATGCACATTTTTTACTCCGCTTTACTGAATTACTCACCAATTTCTGGTATAACACGCCTTAATTACTCTAGATGAACTATCAATATGACTCGCATAAAGAAAAACCGTACCGAAAAATCGATTGGTGCAGCAAAAAAACCACTGCTAAAACAATCGGAAAGAGCAAAAGAATTTTCTAAAAAGAAGGGAAAAGGTCGTCCTTCTGGTGCGAAGGCAAATATTGATGGTGCTAAGTCAAACAAAAATCGCTCATCAAATGGTTCAAATTCTGATGAACATGACGCACGTGTTGGTAGTAAAAAAGCCATCGAACTTGTACTACAAACAACAGCTAAAAATTTAGAACCTAAGCTTGTTGCTAAAAAGAATAAAATTGAACCTAAACTATCAATTGAACAGCAATTAGCACAAGTTGAAAATGATGAACGTTTAAATGCACTATTAGATGCATTAGATGATGACATTGCAATTTCAGAAAAAGACCAAGCTTATATTGAGCATCAAACGGCTAAACATCAAAAACTAATAGCATTAATTGATGATGCTAACGAAGATGATGAATCTAGCGCTGACGATGATAAGAAAGAAGCTTGGGAGCAAATAGACAGTTCAGAATTCGATGAGTTTAAATCGTAATGACTCCGGTTTATATCATTTTGCTAGTACTTGCAGCGTTAATCATTATTGGATTAGCCTTTTATGCAGGAAAGTTATTTGCAAAAGTACGACTGCAAAACATTAAAAACGAACAAGCTATTGCTGCGCAAAAAAGTCTTATTAAAAAGAATAATGACAAACTGACAGAGAGCATTGTATTAATCGCAAAAGCGGTTAGTGAAGAGCAATGCGAACTGTCAGAAGCAGCGATTAGAATTTGTCGTTTACTAGAAAAAGTGTATCTTGAACAAGACGCAAACTTCCCTGCAAAGTTTCCAGCGCTACATGAATTAGACACTTTTTTAGCTGACTATCCTACACATGCGGGATATAAAGCATTAAAGCGTCAAGAACGTATGCGTTTTGATGTTAAGCGTTCACAACAAGAAGAACGTTTAAAAGACGCTATTATTAATGAATGCATCACGTTAAAAACATTTACTGTTACACCGAATCAATAATCTGTCTTTATCTTTTGCCACTATCAAAAATCACTTTAAATAGTGGCAAAAAGTATGCTTTTCCCAATATATTTTCTCCTTTACACTTTTTTAATTTAATCATTTATTGCCAAAACTCTCCTGCTTCGATACCGTGTGCAGCTAGCCTACATTTCGGCCAATAACTTAAGGAATCTACATGTATTACCAAACTGACGACGTCAATATTGAACAGATCAAAGAACTGTTACCTCCCGTTGCTCTTTTAGAACGATTTCCACTTAGCGCAACAGCGTCTAAAACAGTATTTAATGCTCGTCAGGCAACGCATAATATTTTAGGTGGTAATGACGATCGTTTATTAGTCGTTATCGGGCCTTGTTCTATTCATGACCCTAAAGCAGCGATGGAATATGCAGAACGTTTGGTAGTATTAAGAGAAGAATTAAAAGATGATTTAGAAATTGTTATGCGTGTTTACTTTGAAAAACCACGTACAACAGTTGGTTGGAAAGGATTGATCAACGACCCTTACATGGATAACAGCTGTAAGTTAAATGATGGGCTACGTATTGCTCGTGAGTTAATTCTTAATATTAATAATTTAGGCATGCCTACGGCTGGTGAATTTTTAGATATGATTACACCACAATACATTGCTGATTTAATGAGTTGGGGTGCAATTGGCGCACGTACCACTGAATCACAAGTACATCGTGAATTAGCTTCTGGCATGTCATGTCCAGTTGGCTTCAAGAATGGCACAGACGGTACGATTAAAGTGGCTATTGACGCTATTGGCGCTGCTAACGCACCACATAACTTCTTGTCAGTGACTAAATATGGTAACTCTGCCATTATCCAAACACGTGGTAATGAAGATTGTCATATCATTTTACGTGGTGGTAAAGAGCCAAACTACTCAAAAACACACGTTGATGCTGTAAATGAGCAATTAACTGCAGCTAAGTTACCAAACAATGTAATGATTGATTTTAGCCACGCAAATAGCTCTAAGCAATTTAAACGTCAAATGGATGTTTCAACAGATGTTAGCGCACAAATTAGTGCTGGCGACCAATCTATCTTTGGTGTGATGGTTGAAAGTCATTTAGTAGAAGGTCGTCAAGATATCGTTGATGGCAGCGCTGCAACATATGGCCAAAGCGTTACTGACGCTTGTATTAACTGGGATGATTCTGAAGTATTACTTCGTCAACTAGCTAATGCCGTTAAAGAACGTCGTACAACTAAGTAATTTACATATTGTATAAGCGAAAGTAGAGCGGTCACATGGCCGCTCTACTTTTATAATTTATCTCGTTATTATTTCATACCGAGCATTCTTCAAGCATTACAACGATTATAAATAGTTCTCGCATGACGCAATCAATGTTAATATTGCATTATTGTATTCAATCAAGCGCTCTCTCATGTCAGATCAACCATCAACCGGTATCCGTGTTAACAAATTCTTAAGTGAAGCAGGTTATTGCTCACGCCGTGAAGCAGATAAATATGTCGATTTAGGCATTATTACGATTAACGGTGAAAAAGTCGTCATGGGCATGAAAGTGCAACCGGGTGACGAAGTTCGTGTGAATGACAAATTGATTGGCACTAAAGCTAAGTCGGTTTATATCGCTGTAAATAAGCCACAAGGCATCACTTGTACGACAGATCAACATATAGATGGCAACATTGTTGATTACGTTAATTACCCAGAGCGTATATTCCCTATTGGTCGTTTAGATAAACCTTCTGAAGGTTTAATATTAATGACTAATGATGGTGATATCGTCAATAAGATTTTACGTGCTGGTAATAATCATGAGAAAGAATACGTAGTAACTGTTGATAAAAAAATTGATCACAACTTCATTTTCGACATGAGTAATGGTGTACCCATTCTTGATACAGTGACGAACAAATGTAAAGTTGTTCAAACTGGTCCTCAAAGCTTCAACATCATTTTAACCCAAGGGCTTAATCGTCAAATACGCCGTATGTGTGAGCACTTTGGTTTCCGCGTTCGAAAATTAAAACGCATGCGTATTATGAATTTAACTCTCGATAATATTAAAGCGGGTGAATGGCGCCATCTTACTCAAAATGAAATGCGTGAGCTTAATGGCATGCTTGCTCATTCGCATAAAACAGCACCAGGTTATAAGCCTGAAAAGACTGAGGCAGTAACTGAACCCAAAAGACGTTCAAATAATAAGCCATTAATAAACTCAAATCGTGAGCGTAATAGAGATCACAGAAGAAACGAGCGAAGAGAACCTAAAAAAGCAACTTACGCTTACACGCCTGCTAAAAAGTAAAAACCTAATTCAGTTAAAGGCGATAACTAAATCGCCTTTAACTAATCATTACTACTCTTCTTCTGGTCCATTGATAGACAAAGCCATTGCTTCAGCAATTTTAATCCCATCAATCGCCGCAGATAAGATACCGCCAGCATAACCAGCACCTTCACCCGCAGGGAATAAACCTTGAGTATTAATACTTTGCATAGTTGCATCACGTTTAATACAAATAGGCGATGAGGTGCGTGTCTCAACGGCTGTTAACGTTGCATCGTCCATCGCAAAACCGTGGATTTTACGGTTAAATGCAGGGATAGCCTCACGTAATGCCACGTTGCAATATTCTGGTAATAACGTCGTTAAATCAGTAAATTTAACACCTGGTTTATACGATGGTTCTACATCGCCAGTCGCTTGTGTTGCTTTACCATTCATGAAATCGCCAACACGTTGCATCGGTGCGTCATAGGTTTCGCCGCCTAATACAAATGCTGCGCTTTCAAGCTTACGTTGAAATTCGATACCGGCTAATGGACCGCCCGGATAATCAGAAGGGTCGATACCAACCACAATTGCGCTATTTGCATTCATTTCATTTCGCGAATACTGGCTCATGCCGTTGGTTACTACGCGATTTTCTTCAGATGTTGCAGCAACTACAGTTCCACCCGGACACATACAGAAGCTATAAACAGAACGGCCATTCTTACAATGATGAACCAGCTTGTAATCTGCTGAACCTAAAATTGGATGTCCTGCATTTTTACCCCAACATGCTTCGTCAATAACCGATTGGCGATGTTCTATTCTAAAACCTACTGAAAATGGCTTAGCTTCAATATAAACACCTTTGTCGTGAAGCATTTCGAATGTGTCACGCGCACTATGCCCAATCGCTAATGCAATATGATTTGATTTAATCTTCTCGCCATCAGATAACGTTAAACCCGTTACTTTGCCATCTTCAATATCGAAATCATCAACGCGTGCGCTAAAACGTATTTCACCACCAAGACGAATAATTTCAGCACGCATTTTTTCAACCATTGTTACTAATTTAAACGTACCAATGTGTGGTTTACTGACATATAAAATTTCTTCAGGTGCACCAGCTTCAACAAATTCATGAAGAACCTTACGACCATAATGTTTTTTGTCTTTTACTTGGCTATATAATTTTCCGTCAGAAAACGTTCCTGCACCGCCTTCACCGTATTGCACGTTAGATTCAGTGTTTAATGTCTTTTTACGCCAAAAGCCAAACGTATCTTTAGTACGTTCACGTACTTCTTTACCACGATCTAAAATAATTGGGTTATATCCCATTTGCGCTAAAATTAATCCGGTAAAAATACCACAAGGACCAAAACCAACAACAACAGGACGATTACCTAAATCGGTAGGCGCTTGCGCTACGAATTTATAACTCATGTCTGGCGTTCTACGAATTGAATCATTACGCTCAAACTTTGCTAATAAGTTTTCTTCATCAGTTGTTTCAACATCAACTGTGTATAACAACACGATATTACGTTTTTTACGGGCATCAACACCACGGCGAAAAACATCAATATTAATCAATTGATCCGCTTGAATTTTCAGCGTAAACATAACGAGGTTTTTTAAATCATCGTCATCATGATCTAAGTTGAGTTTGAGGTTGGTTAATCTAATCATGAAAAATTCCTGAGTTGCAAAGTTACTTAGCTATAGTAAAAAATATAGACGCTATTATATGCCATCTACGTTGCTATCGCGCCATCAAATCTATTAAATTATTGCCTATAACAGCACATTCAACATTTAACGACCTTAATGATTGAAATTGGATTGAAATAGAATTGTTATTGGGTATGATCACCATTCAATTTTTATATCATTTATCACTTGGAGTTCACCATGGCGTTTGTTGTCACCGACAACTGTATTTCTTGTAAATATACAGACTGTGTTGCCGTGTGCCCTGCTGATGCATTTCATGAGGGTCCTAATTTTTTAGCAATCAACCCTGACGATTGTATTGATTGTGATTTATGTGTTCCTGAGTGTCCGGCTGATGCAATTTTTCAAGAAGATGAATTACCTGAGGGCCAAGAACAATTTTTAGAATTAAATGCTGAACTCGCGCAAATGTGGCCCAAAATTACTGAAGTAATTACGCCGTTAACTGACGCTGATAAACATAATGGCACACCTCATAAAATTACTCACCTTATCGTGGAATAACAATGAATTATCTTGCTGCAACAACAATTTTATGGGCTTTTTCTTTTAGTTTAATTGGGGTGTATTTAGCAGGACAAGTTGATCCTTGGTTTTCCGCGGCAACACGAATAGCACTAGCTGCTTTATTGTTTTTACCATTGCTACGGCTTAAAAATGTTCCTGCCCATTTAATTGTAAAACTAATGGCTATTGGCGGTGTACAATTAGGCTTAATGTATTGTTTTTATTATCAATCTTTTATTTATCTATCCGTTCCTGAAGTTTTATTATTTACGGTATTAACCCCTATTTATGTCACTTTATTTTATGATTTATCGCATAAAAAATTCTCCTTTGGTTTTTTAGCAAGTGCGCTTGTCGCTGTTGTTGGTGCTTTAACCATTAAATATGAAGGTGTTAACGAAGGTTTCTTATTTGGATTTTTTGTCGTTCAAGGTGCTAATTTAAGTTTCGCTTTAGGCCAAGTTGCTTATAAGCGTGTGATGGAGTCACAACAATCTCAAATAAAACAATCTAGCGTATTTGGTTTGTTTTATTTAGGCGCTTTATGCATTGCTTTACCGCTTTATCTTGTACTTGGCGATAGCACTAAACTACCAACAACGAACACACAATGGAGCGTTCTCGTTTATCTTGGCATTATTGCTTCTGGTCTTGGTTATTTTGCGTGGAATAAAGGAGCAACAATCGTTAATTCAGGCACTTTAGCAGTGATGAACAATGCGTTAGTACCTGCAGGGCTGATTGTAAATATTGTCATTTGGAATCGCGATGCCGATTTAACACGCTTAATAATTGGCGGGTCTATTATTTTGCTCTCTCTATGGCTAAATGCATACTTTAGTCGAAAACGATCCTAGTAAAGGCATAACTAAAACTATAGTATTATTCTAAACAGCTTACTTTCAAGCCATAAGGATTACCATGAACAACCCACAACGCGAACTCACACTACGTTTCTTAGCAGAACCTCAAGACGTTAACTTTGGCGGTAAAGTTCATGGGGGCGCAGTAATGAAATGGATCGATTTAGCTGCTTACGCATGTGCTGCTGGTTGGAGTGGTCGTTATTGCATTACGGCTTATGCAGGTGGAATACGTTTTGTTGCACCTATCCACGTAGGTAGTCTAGTAGAAGTATCTGGTAAAGTAATCTACACAGGTACATCATCTATGCATATCGCATTAGAAGTAACAGCATGTGATCCTAAATCATTAAACAGACGCCTTACAACACACTGTATTGTTATTATGGTTGCTGTTGACGAACACGGTCAATCTATCCAAGTACCTACTTGGATTCCAGAAACAGAAGAAGACAAAGCACAACATACAGCTGCAATACGACTAATGGATGCACGTAAGAAAATTGGTGAAGAGATGGCTATTTTTGTTGAATAGTGTAGTTACTTCATTAAAAAATCAATAGTAATCATCCAAATACAGCCTATTATTAGGCTGGTATATGTTAGTTATTTTATATAATTTTTGTTTGTAACCTTACTATGTAGTAATCATTTATAGTTCACGAAACTAGTAAATTTAAGGAAAAGTAATGAAAACAAAATCAAATATTTGGATTAAAAATATATCTATATTATTAATTTATCTAACAGCTACATTCTTCGTTTCAGCTGAAAAACCAGATATTGAAAGCGATATTAAAGCGGTACCATTAGCTCTTCAAGGCTACGATGTAATTAGTTACCATCTAGGTGATGTAGCCCTAAAAGGTAACAATACTTTCCAAGCAACATTTAAAGGAAAAAGATATTTGTTCTCAAGTGAAGAGAATCAAAAATTATTCGCCGAAGGCCCTGAAGAATATTTACCTGAATTTGGTGGTTACTGTGCCCATTCCGCATCACAACAACAATTAGTTGCAGGTGACCCATCAATTTACGTTGTTGAACAAGGGAATTTATATTTCTTTAATGATAATACAGCTAAGAATATTTGGGATAGTAAAGCTGATAATATTAAATTAGTAGAAGCTAATAAATATTGGAAATATAAAGCTAAAAATATTAAAGATGATTTAAAAGCAAAAAATCTATGGAAAGAAAAAAGCACTGTAACGTTATTTAAGTTCTAAGTAATAAACTTTGCATGATTGATGTATTATTTACTTAAATAGTGCATCAGTCATTATCTACTACCAGTAAATCAAACCCTTCATTCTTAAAATACTCTACTGAAACTTCTTCTCTAACTTAAATTGAAAAGTGACATTATAACAACGCTCGATTAAGTCAGATTCATTAAATACCCATCGTTTAACAGCTCTACGTGCTTCTTTATCAAAAAGTCGCTTAGGTTTAGCATCTATTACTTTAACTTGTGAAAAATGCCCTTCCATATTCGCTGCTAATAATATACTAATCATGAAATTACCTTTTATAAGAGCTCTCTATTAAATTTATAATACTTAATAAACAGATATAAAAAAAGGCCGATTCTCATCGGCCTTTTTGACGTACTAAAACTGTTTAATCAGAGATTAACGGTTTGCACGTTTACGTTCGTTTTCAGTAAGAAGCTTCTTACGGATACGAATGCTGATTGGTGTTACTTCAACTAGCTCATCATCATCGACTTCACTTAAAAGAGTCAAACGCTTGCTCAAATAATTACAGACATAAAAAAAGGCCGATTCTCATCGACCTTTTTGACGTACTAAAACTGTTTAATCAGAGATTAACGGTTTGCACGTTTACGTTCGTTTTCAGTAAGAAGTTTCTTACGGATACGAATGCTGATTGGTGTTACTTCAACTAACTCATCATCATCGATAAACTCAAGCGCTTGCTCAAGCGTGTAGATGATTGGCGTAGTAAGTACTTGTGCTTCATCAGTACCAGATGAACGAACGTTAGTTAACTGCTTACCTTTAAGAGCATTTACAGTTAAATCGTTGTCACGGCTATGAATACCTAGTACTTGGCCTTCATAAACTTCTTCAGCATGCTGTGTGAATAAACGACCACGTTGTTGCAAGTTGAATAATGAGTACGTTAATGCTTTACCAGTTGCGTTAGAAACTAATACACCATTTGCACGTTGACCAATATCGCCGCCTTTGTGCTCTGCGTATTCTTCGAACGTATGGTAGATTAAACCAGAACCAGAAGTCATTGACATGAATTCAGTTTGGAAACCGATAAGACCACGTGAAGGCATATCGAAATCGATACGTACACGGCCTTTACCATCTAGTTGCATGTCTGACATTACAGCTTTACGGATACCTAGTTTTTCCATAACAGTACCTTGATGCTCTTCTTCAACATCAACTGTTACTTTTTCCATAGGTTCCATTTTCACGCCATCAACAGTCTTGATGATTACTTCTGGACGAGAAATAGCAAGCTCGAAACCTTCACGACGCATCGTTTCGATTAATACGCCAAGATGAAGCTCACCACGACCAGATACTTTAAATTTATCAGGATCGTCGCCTGGCTCAACGCGTAATGCAACGTTATGAACAAGTTCTTGCTCTAAGCGCTCAGCAATATTACGTGAAGTTACAAATTTACCTTCTTTACCAGCAAACGGAGAGTTGTTTACTTGGAAAGTCATGGTAACTGTAGGCTCATCAACACTTAGTGGAGGAAGCGCTTCAACAGTATTTACTTCACAAATTGTGTCAGAGATTTTTAATTCGCCTAAACCAGTGATAGCAACAATGTTACCTGCGTAAGCTTCGTCGATTTCAGTACGGTCAAGACCAAGGTAACCTAGAACAGTACCAACTTTACCTTTACGAACAGTGCCATCAGCCATTGAAACAGAAACTTGTTGGTTCGCTTTCACTGTACCGCGTTTAATACGGCCAACACCGATTACACCAACATAAGAGTTGTAATCAAGTTGAGAAATTTGCATTTGGAACGCGCCATCAGAATCGGCATCTGGACAAGATACGTTTTCTAGAATCGCATCAAATAATGGATTCATGTTATCTGATTCAGTTTCTAACTCGTGGCTAGCCCAACCGTTAAGTGCTGATGCGTAAACTACTTTAAAGTCTAATTGCTCATCAGTTGCGCCAAGGTTATCGAATAAATCAAAGATTTGATCCATAACCCAATCAGGACGTGCGCCCGGACGGTCAATTTTGTTGATAACAACAATTGGCTTTAAGCCTTGAGCAAATGCTTTTTGTGTTACGAAACG
>CALJMY010000083.1 GCA_937981905.1 uncultured Enterobacterales bacterium | reverse complement strand
TGTTTAAGCTTTTCAATAGATAACTCGAGTCCAAGTTTATTAAACGCAGCAATCGCTGTGGCTGCATTGGTCATTGGTAATTTAGTCAATGGTAAATTTTTATAAACCGTATTGCCTTGCTGAAAATCCCATGAGTGATCTGTTTCTTTAAAGCCAAACTGATTACCTTTAAACTCAATATCACAACCCAATGCATTAGCTTTATCAATTAACGGTTTAGGAGGATTAGGTTCACCACAGATAACTCGCTGAGAGTTTCTAAAAATTCCCGCTTTCTCATAAGCAACTAATTCTCTAGTATCACCTAACCAAGATTGATGATCTAAATCGATAGATGTAATAATAGCCATATCAGCATCAACAATATTTGTTGAATCTAAACGTCCACCCAATCCTACTTCTAAAATAAGATAATCAACGTCCGCTTTTTTCATTAAAATTAACGCAGATAATGTATTAACTTCAAAATACGTTAACGCAACCTCATCTCTGGCTTCTTCAATGGCTCTAAACGCTTCAATATGTGCATTATCATCAAGTTCTAAACCATTTATACGTAAACGTTCATTATAATTAATAAGATGCGGAGAGCTAAACACACCAACACTAGCGCCACTGGCTAAAATTAGTTGTTCTAGGAATGCACTTGTTGACCCCTTACCGTTAGTGCCGCCAACAAGGACAACATGATTAAGGTCTGATAAGAGATTAAGTTTGATAGCAACCTTTCGGACGCGTTCAAGACCCATTTCAATTTCTTGGGGATGGATAGATTCTAAATAAGACAGCCAATCATTGAGAGATTGGCTGTTAGTATTAAACTTTAATGTATTCATAATAAGGTCCGACGCATTAATTACACCACCGAACCTTAATCAATTAACTCACTTCTTGAGCAATTGCTGCTTGATTCGTCATTTTGGCTAATAAACGCGCTATTGTGTTTCGCATTTCTCGACGGTCCACAATCATATCAATTGCGCCCTTCTCAAGCAAAAATTCACTGCGTTGAAATCCTTCAGGCAATGTTTCACGAACAGTTTGTTCAATAACACGTGGACCAGCAAAACCAATTAATGCTTTAGGTTCAGCAATATTAATATCGCCTAACATCGCTAAACTTGCTGAAACACCGCCCATTGTAGGATCCGTTAACACAGAGATGTATGGAATTCCGCGTTCACTTAAGCGATTTAAGATCGCACTTGTTTTAGCCATTTGCATCAATGACATTAATGCTTCTTGCATACGTGCGCCGCCACTAGCAGAAAAACACACTAATGGAATATTTTTATCTAAAGATACTTGAGCAGCTGCTACAAAACGAGCACCAACAACAGAAGCCATTGAACCGCCCATGAAGCCAAATTCAAATGAACATGCGGCTACAGCGACACCTTTAACAGTACCTTCCATAGAAACCATCGCATCTTTTTCACCAGATGACTTTTGAGCTGCAGCCATGCGGTCTTTATATTTTTTAGTATCTTTGAATTTAAGTAAATCTTTTGGTTCTAGATCAATCGCTAACTCAGTAACTGAGCCTTCGTCTAAAAATGCTTCTAAACGAGCACGAGCACTAATACGCATGTGATGGTCACATTTAGGACAAACTTGTAAGCTACGCTCTAGTTCGATGCCATAAATAATTTGATCACATTTACCACATTTATTCCATACTCCTTCAGGAATATTGTGACGACGTTGGCTTGCGATGCCAGTAGGCAGCATCTTTTCAATTTTTTCTATCCAGCTCATAAAGAATCCGTGAAATTTAATAATTCATAAAATGACAACACTAATAATTCCAATCTAATAGTTGGTGTTATTAAGGCACACTTTTAATACAGGTTTGGTATTGCATGAATATTCAAACAAAATAAAAGTAACAAAGTTATGCTATATAAAGACATTTTATTACGATTTTTGAATATTTATTGATTTTTCGCAGCAAGTATTTTGTTTGTATAATTAAAAAATAACAACAAATAACTCTGCCTTATACACAATGTATTAAAACTGCCGACATTAAAACATATTCACAAGGGTAAATGACATAAATAACTGGTCATACCCTTGAGATAGTGAAGCTATATTGCAGTCTTCGTTCAGTAAATTAACGTGAACGTGCTTATTTTAGTGCAAGTTTTCATAAATCAAGTAAGAAACAAAGGACCTATTGGCGGTCTTGGTAATTCAAACTCGTCAGGGTAATCAACTTCGACTAAATATAATCCCCCTGCTTTTGCCATAGGCGGAGCTAATGCACGTTCTTTATAGGCTAAGATCTCAATTGGTGAATCAACCGATAAACTTCCTTCACCAATTTTAATCAATGTACCAACTATGTTACGTACCATATGATGTAAAAAACCATTGGCTTGAATATCGATAATAATAAACTGCCCTTGACGTTGTAGGCTTAATTGTTTTATTTCTCTAACCGGAGAGTGCGCTTGACAATGAAGTGCTCTATATGAGGTAAAATCATGTTCACCTATAAAGTGTTTACAGGCTGCCAACATTAATGATTCGTCTAGCTTGTCATAATAATGACTCAACCCTGAGGCCATTATTGCAGGACGAAGTGGCCCGTTACTAATAATGTAACGATAGCGTCTATTACTTGCACTAAAGCGCGCATGAAAATCGTCAGACACGTTTTTAACCCATCTTATAGAAACACTATCAGGTAATAAGGTATTAACACCTAATGTCCAACCTCGGTCATTACGAATAGCTGTGGTATCAAAGTGCACAACCTGACCTGTACCATGAACTCCGGTGTCAGTTCGCCCTGCGCATTGCACAGTAATTGGTTCATTGGCAACTTTAGATAATGCTTTTTCAAGGACAGCTTGTACAGAAATAACATCTTTTTGTCGTTGCCAACCGTAGAACGCTGAGCCATCGTACTCAACACCTAATGCAATACGCATATTTAAAAAACCAACTCAAAATAAAAGCGCATTATCGCGAAATAATGCGCTTGATTAAAGATATATTAACGTTTTAGTTTCTTTTACTAAGATTTAAGACGTTTTAATAATTTTTCAACTTCTTTTAACTGTGACTCATCACCAGACTGTTTGATCTGTTCTAGCATTTCTAATGCGCTATCTTCATCATCTATTTCAAGATAAGCGCGTGCTAGGTCTAATTTTTTCGATAAACCATTTGGATCATCATCAACGTCAACGCCTTGTGTATCAGGTAACATTTCAGGAAATTCATCTAATCCAATATCTAAATCTACATTTTGATAAGGTTCATCATCTTGACTATTCATGGCTGAATCATCTAATAATTTATCAATATCTATAAAACTATTCTCTGCTTCAAATTTTGATAGTTGTTCATTTAAATCTTGTTCTGTTTCAGTTAAATTTTCGGTTGAGTTTTCTATTAAATTAGATTCTGACTCAAGCTCTTCTGATTCACTGATAACACTATCTTCATCAAATTCAGCCATAGTTTGAGTAAGTTCATTATCATCGACTTCAATAGCTTGAGGAATAATAAATTCATCTAACTCGCTAGTACTGTTTTCCATTGACTGATTATTTGAAGCGTCTAACATCCCATCCAAGGCATTTACTAAATGCTGTGCAGCTTCGCTTGTGACTAAAGTGTCAGGTTCATCATCAATCTTAATATCTTCAAGAGCGTCTAATTCATCAAGTGCATCATTTAAGATACTGTCATCAATTTCATTATCAGTAATATCATTAGATTCATCATCTTCAACAGAATCGATTCCTGCTAATAAATCATCAATGCTGTTCCCTTGAACCGTGTTCTCAGGAAGGCTAACTTCTTCAATATCTTCAACAGCATCAAGGTTTGACTGTTCATCAGTGTCAGTTTCAATAGCACCAGGAGTAAAGGCTTCAGTATCAGGTATTACATCTTCGTTAATATCATCTTCAACAGAATCTATTCCTGCTAATAAATCATCAATGCTGTTCCCTTGAACTGTGTTCTCAGGAAGGCTAACTTCTTCAATATCTTCAACGGCATCAAGGTTTGGCTGTTCATCAGTGTCAGTTTCAATAGCACTAGGAGTAAATGCTTCAGTATCAGGTATTTCATCTTCGCTAATATCATCTTCAACAGAATCTATTCCTGCTAATAAATCATCAATATTATTTTCTTGAACGATATCGTCAGCGTTGTCAATTTCTTCGACAGCATCAAAGTCTGGCATATCTTCAGATTCAAAAGCTTCAGTATCAGGTGTTTCATCTACAGGAATATCAGTTTCAACATTGTTTACAATGTCGTCTTCAACAGAGTCCAATCCTGCTAATAAATCATCAATGTTATGTTCTTCAAGTGATTCGAATGTTTCATCAGCGTCAGAAGTCATTAGATATGGTTGCTCAACCAT
>CALJMY010000082.1 GCA_937981905.1 uncultured Enterobacterales bacterium | reverse complement strand
CTTGCCGATAACTGTAGTTGTTGCTCAGTTAAGTGTATTGGCTGTCCAGTATAAATTCGTGAAGGACGATAGCTTTTAACCACATTATATTCACTACTTAAAAACCATCCTTTAGATGCACGGTAGCGATAATTTAATGTAAGAGATGTACCATTTTCAGTATTGTTGTCACCAATAATAGAATCATTATCAACGACAGAAAAACCTTCGACTCGCCCAGTGAATCGATGTTTTCCCCAGCCTTTAGATAAAGCTACATAACCACTTTGATAATCATTATTTACCGCATCAGTTTTATCAGCAGTTTGCATTAACGTATCACCAAATAAGTATTGTGCAGTTAATTGAGTCGTTTTATCAATCGTCCATAACGCTTGTGCATGAATAAATTGCGTACGCCACGAATACTGGCCATTATTAACAATATAAGGAGTACCATTATTATGATAATAACCAATAGATACATGACCTTTTTTATGACGTTTCAGTTCCAATGAAGTATGAAAGCCAAGTTTATTATCGACTTCGAAAAAAGGGTCTGATTTTTCAGCCTGATCTTCTAATCTCTGACCAGGTGAGCGAGCAGGAAATGGCGCTATTTGACGAGAATCAGTCCATAACGTTTGCTCATTACCAATTGTCCAACCATGCCAAGATAATAATGAGCCTGATGGGTCGTTATTAGCAAAAGCCGTGAATGAAAGAGAAGTATCAAAATTAGAATGATTAAACTTTCCTAAACGAGTTAATGTAAACTCAGAGCCTAACACTCTTATTTCTTCGCCTATCCAAGTATTAATTGCCGATGAATTTAATGTATTTTTACTTGCCCAAGCAATAGCATTATTTTCTAATGAAATTTTAGGATAAAAAGCACCGGTGCGATTTTGCCATCGATAACCGTTTTCATTGGGTACAGAACGATATTTAAGAAAGCCTTCTGTAAAACCTATATTCGTATTTTCTTCATTAGCATATCCATTTACAACTATATGAGCACTAATTCCTGAATCCCAAGAGACAATGGCTTCGCCACCAATTTGTCCTAACGATAATTCACTGCCATCGTTTAATCCAAATTTTCCATAATCACCAGTAGTATAACTTTCAATACCATCAATAAAACTTACACGAACATCTAAAACACTTTTTATGGCAATATCAGCCGCTACAACATTATTAGAGAATAATATTAAAGTAGATAAAGCCTGACACAGTGTCTTAAATAATTTCATTTATTTACCTAGGTTAAAGCTATGCTGCTCACTAAGCCATGGGGTAATTATATCACTGTGCTGAGGACGACTAATAAAGTAACCTTGAGCAAGTTCACAGCCACATTTAGCTAACCATTGCAGTGTATACTCATCTTCTATTCCCTCAGCAACAACACTTAATCCCATATTATGTGCTAGTTCAATAGTTGATCTTACAATAATTTGATCATCTTCATCTGTTTCTAAGCGTTGAACAAATGATTTATCAATCTTTAATTCATTCACAGGCAGTTGTTTTAACTGAGCTAATGAAGAATAACCAGTGCCATAATCATCAATAGAAATTTTAAAACCATCATCTTTAAATTGGCGTAATAAAGCAATCGCAGCTTCTGGATTATCTACAACTGCACTTTCAGTAACTTCTAATGTTATAAATTGAGGAGGTACATTCTTCTCTGCAACAGTAGATCGAATGAAATCATCAAATTGTGGATCTTTGAGGTTTTCTGCAGAAATATTAACAGCAATATTAATATTAATATTCATTGCTTTCCACGTATTGAATTGGTTTAACGCTGTTGTAAATACCCAGTTCGTTAATGCGTTTATTTGACCTGTTTGCTCAGCAATATAAATAAAATCATCAGGCGGTACCATGCCTAACTTCGGATGTTGCCAACGAACTAGCGCTTCTACATGCGTTACAATGCCGGTCTTTAAGTTCAGTTTCGGTTGATAATGTAATTCAAGTTGATTATCAGTAATTGCAAACTTTAGATCATTGATCAAATTCAAGCGTTCAACGCTATTTACATCAAGTCCAGTATGATAAATTTGCATTGGATTATTATTTTTACGACTACAATTCAATGCTGTATCTGACATTTGTAAGATATTTTTCCCATCTCTACAATGCTGTGGATATCTAGCAACACCTACTTTAGTTTGAATTTGTAAAGACATGCCGTTAAAGTTAAAGCTTTCTTCAAAAGTATCAAAAATAATCGCTATCATATCGTCAATTGATATTTTTTCTTTTTCTTCAATAATCAATAAAAACTCATCAGAACCAAGGTGCCCTATCGTGTGAGATTTTTTAATATTTCTTAATCTGTCTGCTGCTTCTTTAATTAACCTATCGCCAACGCTATGCCCTAGAGATTCATTAACATCTTTAAGACGACTAAGATTTAAGTGATAAACACAAAAAGCACTATCATCATTAACCAGTAATTTAATTTCATTCATTATTGCATTACGATTTGGTAATTCAGTTAAAGAATGATGATTAGCACGATGTAGAATTTCTTGTTCACGAGTCAATACTGCACTTTGCATTTTATTAAATTCAGTTGCTAATTGCCCTAACTCACTTTTATCTTTAAAAGATACAGTTTCGTGATATTGACCTAGAGCAACTACTTTAGCTTGTTTTACTAATGCTTTAATTGGGCGTGTTATTGACAATGCAATATAATAAGCACCAACTAATGATAATAATAATGCAATGAAAGTTAAAATAACAAGCTGCCACCATTTATCTTGTAATACTGAGACAAAATCAGCACGCAAACCATAAAGTGCTAGACCAAACTGAGCATTATCATCAGTTATCATTACATGGCCTATACCAATATAACCATTTGGTACATTGTTATTAATCACATCATTAGCAAATTCAAGAGATGAATTTGGATTAGATGATGCAATTAAACGCCACTGTTCACTATCTTTAAATATAAAATCAGTTTCTAGGTGAGTTAATTGAAGTGTTTGTTGTGCCAACGTTTTATCAATCTCAAATCCAAATCCAATCCAACCAAGGGTTTGAGAACCTACGTTTAATGGAGATAAACTGAGTTTATAGAGTTTAGAATCTATTTGATAAAAATGAACATGAGAATCATTGTTTAACCAATCTTGGTATCTAAAAATTTCATTATGCTCAGCGCCTTTAATGACTTTCTCATCATTATTATCGTCAGTTGTTAATTGAAGTTGTGCTGTAATTTTACCATTTTTAGATATAGCCATGGCCAAATCAGCATCAATACGCTCACGATGATTATTCAACGCAACCAATAATGTACGACTATCATCATTAAAAACTTCTTTAATACCATAATCTTTCGCAACAGTTTCAGCAAACGCCGCTAAGTAATCACTTCTCGTATCAAATTGTTCAGTGATAAGAGTTTTAGCAGTATTTAATCGATTGGTTATTTCTCTTGACTCTTGATTTTTCTTACCTGCGAATAAAGTCGTTAGAGCTATTGCTTGAACAAACAATAGCAGTAATACAAAAAATAAAAAAATTCGGTTTTGTAAACTATGCATTAAGTTAATAAGCCTTAATAATCTGATAAAAAGTCAAAATCGTCTTCATTTTTTTGACTAGGAAGTTCATCTAATGGTTGTAATAATTTCATTTCAAGAGAATAGTCATTATCAATATGAACTAGCTTATTGATTGTATGTTTATCACCACGCATCTGTGGATGCCATACAACGACATTATATTCTCCCTTATCTTTAACATCGATAGACGCAATGCCATCATCATTCGTTTTAGTAAAATAAGGAGTATCAATAATTAATAAATGCCCACTCATCCAATCATGGATATTACATCCCATGGCGATAGAGCCAGTATTTGAAAAATCATCTTTAATATATTCTTGTCCTGCATTTATTTTGAATGCAAATTTGTTTTCACCTGCAGGTGAATATATATGATGAGAGATATTATCTTTATTGTTAAATTTAACACTTGAACCTTTTTGCATGACACCAATATAAGGTGAAAAGGATTTGTCAATTTGAGCAACTTCAACCAAATCATTTGATACATGGACAATCATATCTTTTGGCGGTTCAAGATAAACGACCATATTTGGTAATAAGTTACCTTTGTTATCTAATACTTTTACATTAATAGTTTCAGCAAAGGTAAAGTGCGAAACGAAAAAAGAAAGCATTGTAAAAGGTAAAATACGTTTAATAATCAATTTTCTTATCTCTATATGGGAACAATGAAGTTATCTATCTTTATAGTAACTTATTATTATTATTAATGACTATATTTATAAATCATAATTGATACTAACATCAAATTAAAACAATATAATCACAATAATCTATTTAAAATCATACAAATGTTATATTTATGTGACATTTTCATTGATTTGATTTTAATTTGTTACCAAAAATAGTTAATAATATTAAATTATAATTTAAAACTTTCAATATCATAAGCTTAAAATACGTACTAAACATATTCGTTAATTATCTAATTTAACATTCAGTTTATAAACTTAGCGTTATTAGTCTGAATTTATCTTTAATAATTTTATCACTAGCAAAAGTGTCTAAGTCTGAATTAGATACTACTACAAGCCTTGTCGAATCATTTAAACATTACAAATGTGTTGGTACTATTTAGCTTCTATCTCAACCCTGTCAAGTTAACTATATTTAGCATCAATTGATTTTAATGAACGTAAAAATAACCCTAAACCACCAACAGCTAATACTAAAATAATAATTAAGTCAAAAGAAGACATCGTTCGCATACTAAAACGAATTGACGAGATAACACCGAAAATTAGTGCCGTAAGTGAACCAAGGGATAATATCCAACCAAAAATATTCCTTGAATTATAAAAAATCAAACCAACACCAAAAATAAACGGAATCATAATAGTGCCTCCAGTGATCCCAACACCACTTCCGAAAGCATTCATACTGTACATGCGCGAACCAAAACCAAAGCTTGATGACACGGTTATTGCATTAAGTAACATATAAAACCCACCACACATCATTGCGATACCAATGAAGAAGTGCCCAATACCGCCTGAATTACCACCTGCGCCTTTCATTTTACTGTCCTTTTGTGTACGTAAATCCGTTGTCATTAACTATACCTAATTGATTAATTACACTCATTAACGTTAGATTACGATAATAAGTAATTTATGCTGAAAATGTTGATAATTTTTAAATTATTATTTCAAATACATAGCCAAATATTACGTTTAACTTCTATCTTAGTCCCAGTCTTAGTTCCGCTCTTTGTTTCTATAAACAACAAAATAAAGGGAATACATAAACTACAGTATTACCCAATGGTATTTCAATGGTTATATTTGGTGTTCTTTAGCAACGAATTTATGGGCGAGATAATTAAACTATGATTGCTGATCATATATGACTGGAAACTAAAAAACCGAATTTAAATAACATTAGTATTTAAATTCGGCCTTTGATACTAATAAGAATTATAGATTATTCAACTAACATAACTGTACCGTTAACACCTTTAATGATTACCGACTCTCCAGCTTCAATAATCGCTGAACTACCTTCTTCATAAAGTCTAGCTTGCCAATTAATACCAGAATAACGAATAGAACCACTATTAGCAGTTATCTGTTCACTTACATTCACCGTTAAGCCAATCATATCACTGCTTGTGTCTACCGCTTTGCCTGCACCTTGTAGTTTTTTTAATGGTTGCCATAACACAAGCGCCCAAAGCCCAGTACTAAGACCAACTGACAACACTTCATATTGCCATGAAGATACAATTCCTAAAGAAACAAGAACGCCAGTTGTAATACACCCAAGCGCAAAAAATAACAATGCACCCGACAACCCCATAACTGTCAGTTCAATAACTAACGCTATAGCGCCTAAAACGTAGAGTAAATTAGCGTGATTTTCAAAAATTACTTCCATAATTCACCTTATTACAATTTTACTAATGATTAATCTTTTAATGACGTAGCAATAGCGATAGATTGTGCAACAGTGTTGGCAATATTATCACCTGTTTTACCATCAGTAAGGACTACAGTACTTTCACTTGCAATGGCTTGATGCGCTTTAATAGCATCTTGAGCTAATGTTAATGTTACCGCAGACTTACCACTTTCAGTTTTAGCTTCATCACCAACCATTTTTAATGCCGCGGCGTCAGCAACAGCAACTAAACGTATTGCTTCTGCTTTACCTGTTGCATTTAATATTTGAGATTCTTTTGAAGCTTCAGCAGCTAGTACTTGCTCAGCTTTAGCGGCCTCAGCATCTAATACACGGGCTTGTTTTTCACCTTCAGCACGCGTAATTGCCGCAGTTTTAACACCTTCAGCTGTTAATTCAACCGAACGTTTTTCACGTTCTGCCGTCATTTGCTTTTCCATATCTTCTTTGATTGACTGCGGCGGTGAAATATCTTTAATTTCATAACGCGTCACCATAACACCCCATGGCGTTGTAGCTTCAGTCATTGACGCTAAAATGTTAGCGTTAATTGCATCTCGATTTTGAAAACAATCATCAAGTTCCATGCTACCAATTGCATTACGCATAGACGTCATTGCTAATTGAATAACAGACATTTTGTAATCAGTGATTTGATTTGTCGCGGCAGCGGCATCTGTTACTTTTAAAAATAAAATACCGTCAATATGCAATGAAATATTATCTTTAGTGATTGCAGATTGTGAATTAACTTCTAAAGCTTGTTCCTTTAGGTTTCGATCTGCTGCAATAGATTGCACGTACGGTACTAAAAAGTTAAGACCTGCCCCTAACGTTTTTGTGTACTTCCCTAATGTGTATATAACGTAACCACGATTTTGTGGTACGAATACAACACTTTTACGTAATGTATAAAGCACGACAATTGTAATCCAAACTGCTGGACTTGTGACGTAAGGCAATAGTAATTCCATTTTAATTCCTAATTGTTAATAGTTTTTATTTAAGTTTCAAATGAAGTGTCTTCTATACACAGTCATAACGCAAGTAAAAAGCAGCAATATAATGGAATGGATTTTGTAAGATTTATTCCATTATATTCAAATAGCAATATTAATAATGTGTCTTGATAATTCGTTTAAATATCTATCACATGTACGATGGAATTAACGATCAAATTAACAATGATATGAACGATTATCAATTTTGAATGGCATTAATTTGGTTTAAAAACTTAATGTTCACCACCAAAAAATGATCAATAAACCATCAAAAACAAAAGTATTAAACGCTTGTTTTATATTATTTTTATTTTTTAAAAGCTAATACCACATTACGTTGTAGTCATTTCACACTTGTATTTTATTTATACAGCGTCTTTAGGCCTTTATTTTATTGTTTTTTATGTTAAATTTTAATAGTTAATTGTAACAAAATATTAATACAACATTAACAATAGACGCGTGATTAGTTGTTATCTAAAAGTACAATCAGAGTCATTTAGGATTGTTCGATTTCGATAATATTAATTAAATAAATAAGGGAAATCGTTTCAAGGTGAAAGCCTAGAGTTTAGAAATGATAATAATTATTGATTAATAAAATAAAAATAATAAGAGACAAAAATGAAATCTAAAAATATAAAATATAATGCCATTGCTGCCGCTTTAATACTTGCAGGATTTAGCACACTAACTTATGCCGCAACACCCATTTCAGTTACTGCAAGTAGTGATGACGGTAATGTTGCCGAAAATACAATTGATAATGATCCACAATTATCAACTCGCTGGTCAGCTCAAGGCAGTAACGGTAGCCAATGGTTAGAGTATGACTTTGGTTCACAGCAAGCAATTAGTGGTGTTGAAATAGCATTTTATAGAGGTAATAACAGAAGTACTTCTTTCAAAATTGAAAGTTCAAACGATGCTCAAACATGGACCACTGAAATTGATACAAGCAGCAGCGGTGAATCGCTACAACATGAAACGTTTGAATTTAGTGAAGCGGTAAATGCTCGTTATATTCGATATGTTGGCTTTGGCAACAGCAGCAATGCATGGAATAGTGTAACGGATATTACGTTTACTGACGGCACAGTTAAAGTAACGCCACCAGCAAGTGGATCGGTTAGTGTTCCAAGTTTAATTCAAGCAGAAGATTATGTTGGATTTAATGATTCAGATACAGCAAACAGAGGCGGCGAATATCGCTCTGACGAAGTTGATGTTCAAATTACTAAAGACGAAGACGGTGGTTACAATGTAGGTTGGATCAATTCTGGTGAGTGGTTGGAATACCCTATTTACGTTTCACAATCTGGTGATTTCACAGCAGACATTCGTGTTGCATCTCAAAAAAACTCAGGTGCATTTGACATACTCGTTGATGGTTCAACCAGAGATAGTGTCGATGTTGGATACACTGGCGGTTGGCAAGCATGGGAAACTAGAACCGTAAACTTGGGTACGTTAAGTGCTGGTGACCATATTATCCGTATAAATATGACAGGAAGTAGCTTCAACCTAAATTGGATTGATGTAAACGAAATTGAAGATACTGTTGAACCAACTGAACCGACAGAACCTACCGAGCCTGTTGAGCCTGTTGAGCCGACAGAGCCGACACAACCAAATGAACCAGTAACTGGTGAAACATACACCGCAACGCCAGATTCATTAAACGATGTATTAGCTGGTGCCGTTGGTGGTGATGAAATTATTGTAACCGGTTCAGGTGAAATCTCATTAAAAGACCTTAACTTTGACTCACAAGTATTAATCAGAGCTGCAAGTATTGGTGGTACAACACTAACAAACGCAACTATCTCAAATACTAATAATGTTACGTTACAAGGGTTTGTTTTTGGTCCTAACGATGAAAGCACATTAGTGAAAATTGTGAATTCTACTAACGTTAAAATTCTACGTAATTTATTTGATCACAAAGATATTACTGAAAGCCAATCGTCAATTGTAATGACACAAGCAAGTCAGTATATCGAAATTGGTTACAATGAATTTAAAGACAAGAATTTATCTGACCGTGGTGAAAAAATTACAGGTAGTTATATCAAAACACAATTTGATGATCCATTAATGACTAAAGATGTACATATTCATCATAATCACTTTAACAATATTGCACCTTACCTTGTAAATGGCGTTCCTGCCGGCGATTCAGATCGTGAAGTTATAGCAATGGGGATTGCAGATTCACAAGACGTAATCACTAACAATGTTATCGAATACAACTTGTTTGAAAACTGTGATGGTGAAAATGAAATTATTACCGTTAAAACATCTAATAATGTGTTTCGTTACAACACGTTTAAAAACTCAATGGGATCATTATCATTCCGTTTAGGTTCTAACAACGAAGCTTACGGAAACTATTTCTACGGCACTGGTACTGGTAATGCAGTAACTGACGATAATTACCAAACAGGTGGTGTTCGAGTATACGGTGCAGGTCATAAAGTGTATGACAATTACATGCAAAACCTAACAGGTATAAGCTGGAGACGCCCTATCTTAATCGATTCGGGTGATACGTCAGAAAGTACAGGTAATGACAGCCATGAAACATCAACTAACATTGAAGTTTACAACAACACAATTGTAGACAGTATAGGTGGTGGTATTCATATTGGTGGCGATGTTTATTCAAATGTACCTACGGATATTACAATTACTGATAACACAGTAATATCTAGCACAGGTATTTTGTTTAATAATGTTGCTGATAGATCATCAAATTTATGGTCTGGTAATAAAGCATATGCATCTGGTGACGCTGTTGCCGTTGGTGGCGCTTCGTTAAATTCATCACAAGTGCAGGTACTTAGTAACTCTCCTACTATTTCAGCACCTACGCCGCTTACGGCAAGTGATGTTGGTACTGCTGCAGAGTAATATATAACTGCTAGTTATACTCTAGCTAGCAAGATATTAAGTAAAATCCGATGAGTAATATCATCGGATTTTTTATGCTAACTCAACTTTTTATATTAAATAGGCTTTTAGGTTAAATGAGTTAGTAGACTAAATTAAGTAAATGCTTCACTGGCAAAATCACCATCACAAATCTTACAAACACCGCCAGTCATTGTGGCAAAAAATTCAGTATCTAAATCAATATTAATAACGCCACCGGGCATATTCACATCAATAATTGAATCACATAATCCTAAAGCATGAACAACAGACGCCGCTGCTGTGCTACTAGAACCAGAAGCAAGTGTATAACCAGCGCCGCGCTCCCAAATTTCTATTTGAATTGACGACTTATCAATAACCTTAACAAATTGAACATTTGTACGATTAGTAAATCGGGCATCGTTTTCAATAAAAGGACCATATTCTTTGGCAAGTTCTGCATTCACATCATCAAGTAAAATTACACAATGAGGATTACCTACATTACCTAAATAATAGGTAAATTCGCGGTCTTTAGCTTTAATCGTATTTGGCACAGGTTGTGGTTCGCCAACTAAATCATGAGTAAATCTAACTTTACCCATGCCAACAGACACTGATAATCCTTTATCACCAACTTTTGCACTAACCTCACCACCTTTAGTTTCAATAGCGAATTGCTCATGAGTAACTAATGATTGATCCCATAAATAACGTGAAAAAATACGTAAACCATTACCACTTTTTTCAGCTTCACTTGCGTCAGGGTTAAAAATTCTTAATGCGAAATCACAATCTTCACTTGCCTCTGGACCATAAAGAATACCATCAGAACCAACACCATAATGTCTGTCACAAATTGTTTGAATATCGCTGTCAGATAATTCATTCTTTAAATTTTTAGGGTCGATAACAATGTAGTCATTGCCTAATGCGTGGTATTTACTAAATTTCATCTTTTCACCTTAACAATACTGAAAACTAACTATTTAAGTTAGTAATTTTTAATGCTGAACATTAAATGAGTTCAATGAGAGTTTCAATAGTTGATGTGGTTATCAGGAAAGGTTTATTAGAATCTAACGTTCTATAAGGAGTTATAAACAAAAACAGCGCTATAGATAACGATTTATATACTATTATTTATTAAATACTTCCTTGAGACTCTACAACTAAAATCCTTGCTTCACCTTGTGGATGTGCAACATGTTCAGTACCAATGGAAGCATAAAATATATCGCCATGTTCTAAAATCACCGACCTTTCAATGCCATTTTCTTTAAATAGCATTTCAACAATACCGTCTAAGACAACAAACACTTCTTCGCCATCATTTACATGCCACTTATAAGGCTTATCAGTCCAATGCAAGCGTGTCGTAATGCCGTTCATGTTTGCAATGTTCTTTGCACCCCAAGCGCGATCAGACTTAAATTCTTTACTTCTAATTATTTCCACAGTGTTTCCAAGTTATAATTTATCAGTGTCTATTTATAATTTTTAAATAAAAATAAATGTAGCAGCATGAATTAACATACTAAAATTTTATTGCTCTACAGGCCCAACATCCATACCATCGTATGAACCTACCCCATGTTCATGGGCTAACATGTAAAGTTCATCATTAGTTTTATCAAGAGACTTACTATTATGAATTTCTATTTTTTCCACGTGTAAATAAAATGAATCTTCTTCATTATCATTTTCTTTTTTAGCTTTAAAAATATCAACAACGGTGTAACCCATCGATATAATTTTAGGAATAATTAATTCTAATTTACTAGGATCATTATCCGTAAAGAAATAGCCCCAAAGAAGTGGTTTTGTTAAATCCCACTGGCCATGTTCTGCAATCTCGTTAAACATCTCATCAAGCTGTTCAATACTAATATTTTTGTTAGGTATACTTTCCATAATTTTCTCTTAAAAACTCATTTAATATTTATAATAACAATAATGTAAGCCTTTTAGTTCGAACTTAGTTATTGTCTAAAACAACTCGCCAGACACAAATAATAGTAGGCTATCATCTGAGAATCACAGCCAACCGTTACGTTTCTGTTTTATTGGGGGAAGAGCAAGTACTGCTTAGATGACATGTCATATGCCAACTTGTTCATATAACTCTAATGGAAGACCATCAGGATCATTAAAAAATGTAAATTTCTTATTAGTATATTCATCTACTCTAATAGGTTCAACATCAATACCTTGTGCTAGTAAATAATCTCTAACTCGTTCAACTGACTCAACATTAAAAGCCAAATGCCTTAACCCTAGAGCTTCAGGGAAACTGAGTCTATCAGGTGAGTTAGGGAAAGAAAATAACTCTATTTGACCACCATTTGGTAATTTAAG
>CALJMY010000081.1 GCA_937981905.1 uncultured Enterobacterales bacterium | reverse complement strand
AAAACCACATATACATATGTTTCCCTATACACATAACAGCTAATTCAACCGCAAATACTGCGATATTTGTTCGCCTAAATAAGAAACTAAGATATTGTAATTATACTTTTATTACAAGGCTTTAATAATTGTAGGCGAACTTATTCTAAGGTAATAACATGGTAAGAACGTTGTAAATTGAACGTAATAAATAGGGTCAGGTAAAAATTAAGAATGTTATCGAAAACTTAGTTATTTTAACCTGACTCTAATAATTCCGACGGGCGATTTGCTCAGCAAATTGCATGACAGCCTTGGTAAATCTTAATTTAGAGGCTTGTTATATCACGTTTTCAAATATTACTGAGCCATCAACTATTTCAACATCGTCTTCTATTTTTCTAACAGTGAAAACGTGATCTAGTTTTGAGGAAACTTTGGAAGATGAAAAAACACCATATTCATTTGGATCTTCAAAAGCATAATAAATGTGAATCGAGTTAATCTTATTCTCATTTGAAATCTTGAATAGTGCATTTTTAAGCTCTAGCAGTTCTTTCTCTTTATTTCTACTTTGGTTAATTGAATCAAAATAGAATATAAAGCATTTCTCCAAGAGGCTGCCTTCAAGCTCAACATTAATTTCATCTGTCATAGCATTTGCTATAGTAAAATTAAGCATTGAGTTGTTATTTACAGCGCGAGTCATCACTTTGAACACATTAAAATAAATCAAAGAATCCCTATTATCACCAGCTATTTTATAGAGAACATCACTGAGGCCTGTATGTGCTCCATTTGTTGGCCTTGTGTGAGGGTTTTTTGTATAACCTACATATTCAACCTTACTGCTGATATCTAAATAAATATTAGCATCCTCTAGAAAATCATGTATTGAAGCTGTATTTAAATCGCCTGTAGAATCAGTGATAGTTATATACTTTTCAGTCAAATCAATTTTGGGAAAGCAAAATTTATTTTTATGAATATCAAAGAACTTGCATTTAATTGTTCTGTTCTTTTCCTTTTTGCCGATCAAGAGGTGTAGCTTGACCTTCTTGGTTATAGGATTATAAGAAGGTTTTTTATTCGTATTAAAACGAACTTTGGTTCTTGAACATATGAAGTATACAAAACGCTTCTCTAGATTTTCTTCTATTTGATTTTTTATGCCTTTTAAATAATCAACTATGAGCTTTCTGGTATCAAAATAATCAGCCACATCATCAGGGTTGACGATTAAGTCATACCAGTATTTATGATATTGTTGCAGTTCAACAATCCATTCCTTTTCCGAGTGTTTGTAAATATCATTATTTATAATCGAAGAAAACATTCCTCTGCTCAAGTATTTCTCCAAAGTGATAACAGCTAATTCTACCCGCAAACACAGCGATATTTTTTAGCCTAAATAGGAAACTAAGATATTGTAATTATACTTTTATTACAAGGCTTTAATAATTGTAGGCGTACTTATTCCAAGATAATAACATGGTAAGAACGTTGTAAATTAAACGTATAGAACAAGTAGCGATCGGAGCAAGAATAAAAGGTGGGTAGTTACTTTTGTATCTGATACAAAAAAGGCCAGTGAATGGAAATATAACTAGCCTTTTTATTACACGAAAATAATCTTAAGATTAATCCATCAAGTGCTCTAACCCGTAAACCAATTCATCACGCTCAACCACTTTCTTACAAGCTAAAACAACACCCGGCATGAACGATTCACGATGTTGTGAATTATGCTCAATTTTTAGTGTTTCGCTTAATCCACCAAAGAATACTGTTTGCTGTGCAACCACACCCGGCAGGCGAATTGAATTCAGTTTTACATTGTGTAAGTCTGCACCGCGTGCGCCTTCAACAAGTTCTTTATCGCTGGTGATTTGTGGAGATGATGTGCGTGCTGCTGCAATCATTTCTGCTGTGCGAAGACCTGTACCAGAAGGGCTTTCTTCTTTTTGAGGACTATGCGCTTCAATCACTTCAACGTCTGGTAAATATTTTGCTGCTTCTGCCGCAAACTTCATCATTAGTACTGCGCCAACACTAAAGTTAGGTGCAATTAAACCGCCTAGTGAAGTTTCTTTTGATAACGCTTTAAGTTCATCAACTTGTGCTTCAACAAAGCCACTTGTACCAATAACTGGACGAGCGCCTGCGTTTAAAATGATTTTAGTGTTTTCAAAACCAGAAGATGCCGCTGTGAAATCAACAACAACATCTGGTTTTAGGCTTGTAATAGTCGCTGCTAAGTCATCTTTATAATCAATTTCGCCCACTAAGTTTAATGCGGCGTCATTGTTGATCGCGTTAACTGCTTCTTTACCCATGCGCCCATTGGCACCGTTGACTAATACTTTTATCATAATTCTCTTATTCTTTTGTTAAACGTCTAACTATCACAAACACGATTAATAGAATTAATGCGTTAAGAATGTAGTAAAAACTGGGTTATTACTTTCATCGTTATATTGATAGCCGAGTTGGTCTAAATGCGTAATAAATTCGTCGTATTGAGCATCTTCTAATTCAAAGCCTGCTAACACTCTACCGAATGCAGCGCCGTGGTTACGATAGTGAAACAAGGTTATGTTCCAATTTTCACCAAAGGTGGCTAAAAAGTTAGTGAGTGCGCCGGGTGATTCAGGAAACTCAAAACTAAATAGACGTTCATTAAGCGGCTCTTGTGGACGACCACCAACCATGTAACGTACATGTAATTTTGCCACTTCATTAGCTGATAAATCTTGAGCAAGGTAACCTTGTTCTCCCAAGCCATCAATCATTGAATGGAGTTCTGTTTCACCATTGGCTAATCGCAGACCAACAAAAATGTTTGCTTGGCGGCGACATGAAAAACGATAGTTAAATTCGGTAATTGCTCGGCCACCAATTAACTGACAAAAACGGCGGAAGCTGCCTTTTTCTTCAGGAATGGTAACGGCTAATATACCTTCTCGTTGTTCACTTAGTTCACAGCTTTCTGAAATGTAACGTAGCCCATGAAAATTAAGGTTAGCGCCTGATAAAATAGTCACTAAGTTTTCATTTTCTAGTTGGTGTTGTACGCTATATTTTTTCAAACCAGCGAGTGCTAATGCACCAGACGGTTCAGCAATGGCACGGGTGTCTTCGAAAATGTCTTTAACAGCCGCACAAATTTCATCGCTAGAAACGGTAATCATGTCATCGACATATTGCTGTGCTACGCGGAATGTTTCTATCCCGATGCGTTTTACGGCAACACCGTCTGCAAACAAGCCAACACGATCTAAATCGACAGGTTCGCCAGCTTCTAATGCAGCGCATAAACACGCTGAATCTTCAGACTCAACGCCAATAATTTTAATGTCGGGGCGTACCATTTTTAAATAAACAGCGACCCCAGCAATTAAACCACCGCCGCCAACGGGTACGAATACCTTATCGATATCTTGGCGTTGCTGTAACAACTCCATCGCTAAAGTACCTTGACCTGCAATCACTTCTTCATCGTCAAATGGCGGTATAAATACCATGCCATTTTCCGTTGATAGTTGTTTTGCATGAGCGTTGGCTTCGTCAAAACTTGAACCGTGAAGTAAGACGTTGCCGCCTAATAATCTTACCGATTCAACTTTGATATCTGGCGTGGTGCGAGGCATAACAATAGTAGCAATAATGTTTCGTTTTTTAGCTGATAACGCAACACCTTGTGCATGGTTGCCAGCAGAAGCTGTTACCACGCCACACGCCAATTGTTCAGCGTTAAGCTGGGCAATCTTGTTATAGGCACCGCGCAATTTAAAGCTAAATACGGGCTGCTTGTCTTCACGTTTTAATAAAATTGAATTATTAAAACGCGTTGATAACTTTGATAAAGCATCTAATGGCGTAACGACGGCAGCTTCATAAACCGGTGCTTGTAATATCTTTGTTAGATAGTCCAAGCCACTGAGTTTAGGTGTATCTTGCTTAGGCGTTGACATTAGTCTTCCTCAAACACGCTAGTATCACGTACTGCGCCTTTGTCGGCACTAGTTGCTAACATAGCGTAAGCTTTTAAGGCAGTGGTTAATGGACGAACACGATTTTCTGGTTTCCATGCTTTCTTGCCTTTTGCTTCCATCGCTAAGCGACGAGCAGCTAATTCAACAGGGCTAATTGCAATGTCGATTGAACGGCTAGGGATATCGATGTTGATAATGTCGCCTTCTTCAACTAATGCAATGTCACCACCTGATGCTGCTTCTGGAGAAACATGGCCAATTGATAAACCTGAAGTACCACCAGAGAAACGACCATCTGTAATCAATGCACAGGCTTTGCCTAGTCCACGTGATTTAAGGTAAGTTGTTGGATATAGCATTTCTTGCATACCCGGACCGCCTTTAGGACCTTCGTAACGGATAACAACAACGTCACCTGCAACTACTTTTTCACCTAAGATGCCTTCAACAGCGCTGTCTTGGCTTTCGAAAATACGAGCAGGGCCAGAGAATGTTAAGTTGTCGTCATCAACACCAGCCGTTTTAACGATACAGCCGTTTGTTGCAAGGTTACCTGAAAGTACAGCTAGGCCGCCTTCTAGGCTAAATGCGTTTTCGATGCTACGGATACAACCGTTTGCACGATCGTCATCTAATGTGTCCCAACGACAAGTTTGGCTAAATGCTTTAGTCGTACGAATACCTGCAGGGCCTGCGCGGTAGAATGCTTTGATAGCATCGTCTTGCGTTAGCGTTACATCGTATTTGTTGATGATTTCTTGTAGCGATAGGCCGATCATGCTGCGAATTTCTGTATGCAGTAATCCTGCACGAGCAAGTTCACCTAGGATTGCAACAATACCACCAGCACGATGCACATCTTCCATGTGATAATCTGGCGTAGACGGCGCTACTTTACAAAGCTGTGGCACTTGACGTGATAAACGGTCAATATCTTCCATTTTGAAATCAACTTCACCTTCAAGGGCGATAGCGATTAAATGAAGTACGGTATTTGTAGAACCACCCAT
>CALJMY010000080.1 GCA_937981905.1 uncultured Enterobacterales bacterium | reverse complement strand
ATTGAGGAGTTATTCATGCGTCAAAAAGTTGAATTTACCAGTGGTAATAACACGCTTAGTGGATCATTAGAGATCCCTGAATCAGGTGTTAAGTTTTATGCATTATTTGCTCACTGTTTTACCTGTGGTAAAGATGTTGCTGCAGCGTCACGCATTAGCCGTGCGTTAACTGCTAAAGGCATTGCCGTATTACGTTTTGACTTTACCGGATTAGGTAATAGCGATGGTGACTTTGCCAACACTAATTTCTCTTCAAATATTCAAGATTTAATTGCAGCGGCTGATTTTTTACGTCGAGAATATAGTGCGCCCAAATTACTAATTGGTCATAGCCTAGGAGGCGCTGCAGTATTAGGTGTTGCGCAAAAAGTTAAAGAATCAGTTGCTGTTGTTACGATTGGTTCACCGTCTGATGCTGCTCACGTTGCACATAATTTTGCGGCTCATATGGATGATATTGAAGAAAAAGGTGAAGCAGAAGTTAATCTTGCAGGTAGAAAATTTACCATACAAAAACAGTTCATTGATGATATTAATAGCTATGACACCAGTCATATCAGTAAACTTAAAAAAGCATTATTAGTAATGCATTCGCCTATTGATAGCGTGGTAAAGATTACTGAAGCTGAAAAAATTTATCAAGCTGCCCTTCATCCTAAAAGCTTTGTGAGTTTAGAAAATGCTGATCATTTATTAACAGACAAAAATGATTCAGAATACGCCGCAGAAGTGATTGCTGCTTGGGCTAGTAGATATGTACAAAGCGATGCTCAGACGTATCAAAAATCAGTTCCACAAGGCCATGTATTGGTCGAAGAGAAAGATCATAAGTTTACCCAACATGTTAGCACTTCGAGCCATTATTGGTTAGCCGATGAGCCAGTCAAAGTTGGTGGGAAAAATACAGGTCCGGATCCTTACGATCATTTGCTCGCCGGGTTAGGTGCTTGTACATCAATGACATTACGAATGTATGCGCAGCGTAAAAAGCTACCCATTGAACATATTAAGGTCGAGCTAACGCATACGAGAAACTACATTGACGATTGTGATAATTGTGAACAGCAAAATGGCATAGAAGCGATTGTTCGTAATATTAGTTTTATCGGTGATTTAGATGAAACTCAAAGAAGTAGATTTCTAGAAATTGCTGACAAGTGTCCTGTACATAAAACATTACACTCAAATGTAGCTGTTATCAGTAAATTAGTTTAATCATTTTTAACTAACAATAACCCGTATATAAACATTAAAATATACACGGGTTATTGTTATTAATAATTCAAACTACAAATCCAATTCTTTTCTTAAAGCCATATCGATATTGTTATGCTTACTCCAATATTTAGATTTAATCGTTTTCTTAATCTTTCCGCTTGATGTAATCACTTTAGCTTTGTGATCAAAACCGCTTTTATACGTTTCTTGCCAACCTTGAACAATGTGAGGAAATTCATTAGAAAAATCGATAGAAATTGTTCGTTTTAACGTTGGGTATTCAATGGTGTAAGTAGAGACTGCACCATTATCTTTTAACGTTGCTTTTGCAGAATAAGCTTTTAACGGTTTATGTAATAAACGAACAAATTCAAATGAAGGGATCATTTGAATATCACCAACGGGCAATTCTTTTGAATTTAAACGTATTTTAGTCCAAATTTCATTTTCTAAATGATTTTTACCTAAGCTAAATTTTTGATCCCCTTCGCTTTCGAAATACGAATATTGGTTAACATCAAATTTTTCTCTATTATTTAATTGCGTGAATACATGACCACACCATTCTTGCATCGACATAGAGACTTTAATTGCATGGTCTTGCGCTGAAACAGCTGACATAGGCGTATATGTACTACTCATGATTGAATAAGGATAAACACCGGTTAAGAATTTTTTAGTAGAGTTTAATTTTAAAACGGAAATATTATCATCTTTATGACTATCAGCTTTTATTTGTTCTTTCGCTAAAAAAGGTTCTGTCACATAAACCATAACACTAGTACCTTCGTGAATTTCACCGTAACGAGCTTGTTTAAGATCATAAGAGGTTAACTCGGCATCACCAGCATACCAGTAGGCTTTAAGTGATTCGCTAGGCGATTGTGCATATGACGGAAGCATTGAACAAGTAAGGCCAAGTAGCAGTAAAGATTTAGCGGATGTTTGTAATAAATTTTTCATGATTATCCTAGATTAAAAAAAAGAATCATTTATATGGAATTATTTTCAGCATAAATGAACAAATAATTGATAGATTTAGACAATATACCTTGGATGAGTGGTAAATATTTATAACATTTTTATCACTAAGGCAGATTTGTGAAGACACAAGCAGTAGAAATAGAGGAAAAGATTATTACTTTGAATAATTTAATAGATGATTAACTTAATAGATGCCTAAATTTCACTAGGCATCTATCTAATATCAACTATCGAATAGTTAATCGTTAATCGTTAATCGTTAAAAGGGACCAATAACTTGAACTTCGGCTAATGACAATACACCATCAAGGGATACTTGCACTGTTTGTCCTGTTACCGATAAATCAATAGTCAAAGAGCGTATAGGGTCTTCTTCATAAAACTGCGACCAAGTAACATTACCTAAACTATCCAATACAGATACAGTAAAGTTAACTAATCGGCCATTACAGCATTTGTCAGTACGATTAAATATAATAATTTGTGATAGCTCACTTTCTTGTGCCAATTTAACTTGCCACCAAGAACCATCAGAGCCATCAGTTCGAGTCACTGAATTATTATTCCACATACCGCTCGTCTGATTATCAATGGCTCTTGATGCATCACCACCAGCACCTGTTGTTGATTGTGTTGCTTCACCCAATAGCGCCAAATTAACATGTTTTATTTCAGGTATGCTCACCACTAAATTAGCATTCGCTTGAGTGCCCGCAGTGCCATAAACACGTACTTCAGCTAATGATAGAACGCCATTACGATTAATTTTGACTGATTGCCCTGTCGCATTGAGATTGATAGTTAATTCAGACTCTGGATAATTTGAATAAAACTGAGTCCACACAACATCGTTATTTTCATCTAACACAGATACTGAAAAATCAGATAATCGACTAACACAACAACTATCAGCTCTGTTATAAATAACGATTTGATTAATTTGACTCGTATAAGCTAAATCAAGTTTCCACCACGCATTAGTTTCATTTGCGGTATGCGTCACTGAATTCTGTCTATATACACCGTTTGTATTGTCATCAATGGCACGTGAAGCTTCACCATTGTATGCCGTTGAAGATTGCGTTGTTTGACCACTCAACGATAAATTTGTTGTGCTAACAACATTTGAATTTTGGTCACGGTTTACTGTAAGAATAATATGACCATTTTCAAATTTAATATTGTCAGTTGAAAACAACGTGTCGGCATAAGTCCAATCTGCAGCAAACCATTTACTCGTATCAAGGTTATTGGTGTTAAATTCATCTTGCCATTGCGGTGTAGTATTTAACGAAGTACCTGAAAACTCATGAAAACGTGTAAAATCTACAACGTAATCACCACTGTAAGCACCATTAGGTAATGCACCAGACCAGTTATTATCAAATGCCGTAATACCTAAACTGAAATCTAATTTTTCTACCGTTGGAATGTCAGCAACTCCACTACCTGTATTAAAAATTCTTGGGCCACCAACAATAACAGACGCTGAATTATCACCATGCGCAGTTGCTATGGTGTAATCGTATGAAGCAATATCAAAGGCTTCACGAATATCGTAAACATATTGATTGCCCTGTCTTATTAACACGTAATGAAAAAATTTCTCACCTATGTTTTCACTAATACTAATGTTAATAGGCGCATCTTTAAGACGACCACCATTATTTTCGCGAACACGTATTTGTGACCATGCATTTTCTGGATGTGCGCCACGTAATTCCCAATCATATTCATACCAAACGTTACCATTCCATGGCTCATCAGCGCGATTATAAAAGAAAATATTACTCACAGTGCCTGATATAGGAACCATTTTGGCTTTAGTCACCATCAAGCCTTCACCAAATTTCTGATGAGTTACAATTTCAGCACCTTGACTGGTTTGTGCTTGGCTCACTCCAAATGGGAGAAGTAAGATAAGTAATAAATATAAATGGTGGATCTTCATACTAAGTTATTCCTTTAAAGTAATTTAAGTTATTTTTGTTATATCTAAATATTATCCATATCTCATGACACTACGATGACTCTATATCCGATAGAAACACACGTATATACAGAGATAATGATATATTTCCCAATAGATAAAACAGCTATTTAAACAAGCGTTTATTGTTCTTAATATAAAAAAGCCACTCACCATAAACGTGATTACTTTAGTGGTCAAGCTATACACCAACCAAGCTAAGTCATTAATTAATAACAATAATATATTTTATACATATTTAACTAATAGCAAATTAGATTATTAACAATAATTCTTGAATATGATGATTAATAGGAAACATATAATGATGATTTAATAGTGATATTTTCGTGAAACATTGCATAACCAATTAACTTATTATTCTATTACTTCTTCTTGAAATTGGTTGTATTACTATGAAAGTATCTTCAATATTTCTTTGTACCGCATTACTTTTAGGCAACACGCTAGTACAAGCTAAAACGTTAGTCAGTGGTGAACAACGACCAATTATGTTGGAGTTATATACTTCTCAAGGTTGTAGTAGTTGCCCTCCAGCCGAAAAATGGATTAACAAACTAACAAACGATCCACGTTTATGGAAAAGCCTGATACCTATTAATTTTCACGTTGATTACTGGGATTATTTAGGATGGCCTGACCCATTTGCTAATAATGCATTTAGTAAACGCCAACGTTTATATAAACAATTAGGCCATACTGAATATGTCGCAACACCGGGTTTTGTTGTCGATGGTCAAGGTTGGAATGGTTGGTTTTCAAGACATGCTATCCCCAAAAAACAACAAACATCACCCGGGAAGCTAACAGTGAATTTAGCAGATGATGACTCGGCTGAAATAGCTTATATGTCGACTAAATCGGCTGACAAACCATTATCTGTAACCATTGCTATATTAGGTTTTGATCAAAATACGGTTATTAAACGAGGCGAAAATCGCGGACATGTTTTGAAGCATGACTTTGTTGTCCTTAAACATATAACAAAGAAAGTACACTCTAAAAACTTTACTTACAAAACAAAGCTAACATTACCAGACACTAGTGAGTTTGATTCGTCAAAACGTGCTGTTGTGGTGTGGATTTCAGATAATATTAACCCAAGTCCAATTCAGGTAGTTGCAGACTGGCTTTAACCTAGGCATTAGATACTAGGTTTTTCAGTTATCCATAAACGTATTTCTCCAGAGACGACAATGACATCATTGTCGTCAACAGCCGTTACAGATACCAACATATCACCAATTTGCCATTGCGATGGCTCAACGCTAGCAACACACCTAATATTAGTCTCTCCTTTCGCAACATAGTTAACGTTCATCCCTTTTGGTATCCAGCGTAAGTGCTTTGGAATTGAAGCTTCTGTCATAATACCCATCGCCATTTCTAAACCATTGCAAATGGCAATAACGTGCATTGTCTGAATATGATTTTCGACTATTTTTCGCTTTTTAATCAAGCATTCACAATAATTTGGTTTTAGCGTAGTAACCAACGGTTTAATAGTGGAGAAATATGGCGCTTTACGCGCTACTATCATTGAGAAAATTTTATGACCAAAAGGATATTTTATGATCTTTTGAAATATATTGAGTACTTTATTCATCACCGTATAATCTATTGTTAATATAATTAAAATACACCATATCATTAATGAGGAGCATCATGCTTGATAAAAAAATCCCTACGGACTGGTGTAAGACAGCACAAGCTTTATGGCTGAAGAACCAAAAGAATAAAGCCATAAATCAAGCAGTTCAAACAATGAATACATATGGCGTTAAAAAACCTAAAGGTTGTTATGAGCAATTGGCCTATTACTTATATTTAGCCAATGATTATAAATCTGCTATGTTTTTTTTAGAGCAAGCATTAATAGCTTATCCGAATGATCTACAACTAATGGTGAACTTAGCTTCAACGTATTCCAAAAGTAATTACAATGAAAAAGCTATTGAATTAGGTAAACGTATTATTAATAGCGATAAAACCAATATTAATATTTATGACATCATGTGCTCTGCAAGTTACGAGGTTAACGATTTAATATCTGCAGCTAGTTATGGCCGACAATCATTAGCCATCAAAGATCAACAATATTGCGCGTCACAATTAACTCCCCTTCATCTTAATTTAACTGCGCCATTGGCTGAAGTAGCTACCAAACAAAAAGTCATTGCGTATTCATTATGGGGAAATAATCCACGCTATATAAACGGTGCACTACGTAATCTTATTTTAGCTAAAGATATTTACCCAGATTGGCAGTTATGGCTATATATTGACGATAGTGTTGACGTTCAATATATAGAGGCATTTGAAACCCTCGGAGCTATAATTTTAAAACAACCACAAAACCAATCAACAAGACAAAAGCTATGCTGGCGCTTTAACGTTGCCAGTCATCCTGACGTTGGTTATTTCATGGTCCGAGATATTGATTCGGTTATTAATGTACGTGAGTATCATGCCGTGCAAGAGTGGTTAACTTCCACTCACCCTTTTCATATTATGCGAGATTGGTGGACACATACAGATTTAATATTAGCTGGAATGTGGGGCGGTATTGCGAATGTATTACCTAATATAAATAACTTACTTAGCAATTTTAACAGTGGAAAAATGGACACACCTCATATTGATCAATGGTTTTTAGGACAAGTAATTTGGCCAAGTATTAAACAACACAGTTTAATTCACGATAGATGTTTTCATCAAGAAACCTCAATACCTGTACCTGGGAATAACCCTAAAGGAAATACACATATTGGTGCATGTGAATATTCACAGAACAGTGTTAAACAAGAAGAATATTTAGCGCCTTGGAAAGCGATGTTATTACCAATCAATCAGCTTTAGAGATAAGAGGTATTATTCACAATGATTATAAAAAACCGATTCAAAAATATTAACGAATTAAAAACCGCTTATAAAAATGGTTATTGTTATGTTTATTCTCAGCACTCGTCATGGTTCGAATCAACTAAGGTAAATATCTACTATGGAATATGGAAAAGAATCAAAAAAAATCATCCTGATAATTTATTTATAACCATGAAAGATGAACCTCGTCACAATGAAAATGGAAAATTGAAGTGCTTTGGTTTAGCCGAAATAAAAATAAGTGATATGGATTATGTCATCAATAATTTCGCTGGCGATTTTGATAACTGTTTATTTTTAAGTACTAGAAAATTTGATGTTTTATACGATTTATTTTCTGATAATTTTCTAGAAAAATTAATGAATGCAGACTTTTTTAACGTTAAAAGCAAGATTGCAACGCTAAGTAATGTATTGTCTTCTGAAGAAGTTATTGTCATGCCAAACTATGAAGATAAAGGTTATTTAATCCCTGAAATTATTGAGATAGATAAACATGTTACTTTTAACAAAAAATTCAACAGCAGCAGCATTTAATACATTGCAGACTTTGTAATCAAGAAGGGTTAATAATTTTTCGAACAACGCCTACTATTTGTGATTGTTCAACTACGCCCATTTGCTCTATTGAGACACTTAAGACGTTGTCACCAGCAAGATAAAAACCATTAAGTTTATTGCCACTAATAATACGTTTTACAATCTTTCCGTATTTAGCATGATTCACATAAACAATATCACCATCGATGTATTGTCTGCGTCGTTTAATTAATAAATAAGCGCCATGCAAAACAACAGGAGACATGCTGTCTCCTGTTGTTTTTACAATACTATATCCAAACATCAATTAATTATGACAATTTTGGGTATATAACGTTTTGTGCAGGTGGATATGGTGATACCGCCGTGTATGTTTCCACACCTTTTGTTATCCAAAATATTTCTGCAAAACGATTAACTAATGTTAACAATTTCAATGTAACGTCTTTATCAATTTTTTGTTTAGCCGCAGAAGCCGTTAACATAATACTATGAACTAATTCATGAATTTCTGGGAACTGTTCTAGTTGCGGTTGCTTAATATAATCTCCCCAAATAACACGAATTTCATCTTTGACTTTATGGCCATGTGTTTCTTTTTCGCCAACTAAACGTGAAAATTGTGCTTTGTCATTTAAAGACAATTCATCTTTTTCTTCTAATTCATTTAGCAAGTCAACCATACGAATCATTGTTAATACAGCGAGTTGAGCAGTAATAGGATCGTAAATTTTACAAGGAATATCACAATGAGCTGACAATACTTCAAAAGGTTTTTTATTGTCTAGTTTTTCTAATAATTGAAACAACATAATAAGATCCTATTTTTACTTGTTTTTAAGATTGTTTTTACGAACACGGTAACTAACAAATGCACCAGCAATTAAGACAGGCGCAAGCCATGCTAGGTGAATTAAGCCAGATGAAGCATCACTATGATCATGTCCACTATGAGCCATTGCACCTGACGAAATAGCTGATACAACAGCGCTAATAGCCACTAATTTTACTTTCTTAAACATATAAATATCCTTTGTTGATTTTATGAATCTGTAATCAATGAATATGCTGGTTTTATAACGGTTTAACATATCAGTTACTACGTTGTATTAATTCATACGACTTGCATCTAACATATTATTCACGCTCTAAATCCCATCATTTTAATGGTCACAGATTAAATAATTGAATTAATGAAACTGATGTTTTGGTGTCATTAACCATTCTTTATTAATTTGTAATGACGCTAAACAGCCTTCGCAAATAACATTACGTTGGCTAAATTCTAATAAGGGGAACAAAGTCACTTTGGCAGTTCGAAGTAATGTTTCATGGAAAGGAGCATCGTTTGATACTTTACTAACCAGTTTTAAAACACGCTGATGTGGTATTGCTAAATAACGCAATGCTTCACACTCAAGTCCCTGCTGCTCAAATAACGTTGATAAATTATGCAGACCGGCTATCCATGCCAGCAATAGCTCAATATTTTCAATATCTTCTTCCCATAAGCTTTCGACAATATCTACCGCTTGATAATAAGATTGCTCGGCATCAAGCCATGACTGTTTAGCATAGCTGTTGTTTCCTTCAGCCATAATTGCTTTCCAACGATCCATAATACCCCCTAATAATAACTATTATTATTTGTAACTGATAATCATTATCATGTAAAGTATTATCTATATTTTCTACTAAATTAAAAAATGAGCATTAAATTGGTTTATCATCTATTTAATTTAGTTTTACTACCCTTTTATTTTATGCTGGTGCTATGTCTGATTTTAATATTTTGGTTATTGAAGACGATCGTATTCTTAATGATCAATTGTCTGTTTTACTTACTGCAAAAGGCTATCATGTCGAACAATGTTTTGATGGTGAACAAGGATTACTTCGTGCCTCATCAGTCCCATATCATTTAATTTTACTCGACGTTATGTTGCCGGAGCGTGACGGTTTTTCGCTACTCAAAGTATTAAGAAAAACCTGCCAAACGCCAGTTATTATGGTGACAGCAAAAGATGCAGAACAAGAAAGAATAGAAGGCTTTAGTCAAGGTGCCGATGATTATGTATCTAAGCCTTTTAACCCTACCGAATTATTATTAAGAATAGAAGCATTGCTACGTCGTAGTCATCATCACAATATTACCGACGATGAAAAAGAATTAACGGTAGATGACTTAACTGTTAATTATGAATATAAGACTGTTGTTGTTAAAGGCATCACCTTAGACTTCACACCTATTCAATTAAAATTACTTTGGGAATTATTACTTCATCGTGGTGAAATTCTCAGTAAAGCGTATTTGTATCAACGCGTATTGAATAGAAGTCTCAGTGCTTATGATCGTAGTTTAGACATGCATTTAAGCCGAGTTCGTCGAAAGTTAAATGAGGCTAATTGGGCAGGTGAACGTCTACAAACCAGCCACGGAAAAGGATATTTTTTAGCATGACTCATCGTTTATTTTTAAAATTATGTTTAATTATTGCTACTGGCGTTGTTGCCCTCTTTTATTTAATTAATCTGTTAACTTCTCACACTGAAGATGGCATGAGTTACATAGAACAAAAAGATAGGGAAATATTAAGAACGTGGGGAAAGCAAGCTGAGTCGTTATATCTCACTGGCGATAAAAAAGCTCTTAATTCGTGGATAAATGAATTAGAGAAAAATGAAAATACATGGGTAAGTATTGCTACTTATCAAGTGGGTTACATCGCTGGTAATAAAGAAAAGAAACGTTTATATGATGGCTATCATTTAGGTCGTAGTGTTGACTGGAAAATACATCTCTATTTTGAAGAAAACCCAGTAATGCAACTTCCTTTTACCAATAGTAATGTCAGTTTTCTTATTCAATTACCCGACAGAATGAGACCGGGAGTTTATTTACAACAAACACAAATCACGATGCAAATTATTGTACCAGCCATCTTACTTATTTTTCTTACTTACTTACTTTACTCCTACATCATGAAGCCATTGAGTCAACTGCAAGCAGCAACACGCTCCTTTAGCAAAGGAAACTTTGAAGTGCGTGCGACCAAGTTAATGGGAAATCGACATGATGAGTTTTCTGAGTTAGCACACTCGTTTGATCAAATGGCGATTAAAATAGGTGAACAAATTATTAGCCAACGTCAATTAATTCGGGACTTATCCCATGAACTTAGAACCCCATTGACTCGATTAGATATCGCTTTAGCACAAGAGAAAGAGCAAGAATATGTGCATCTTAGCCCCAATATAGAACGTATTAATAGGGAATCAAGGCATATAAGAAAACTCGTAGAAGATACATTAACGTTAGCGTGGCTTGAAAATGAAAACCCTCAATTACAACAAGAGTCTGTAGATATTGTAGATTTATTAGATGTACTAGTTGACGATGCGCGATTTGAATTCTCCGATCGTCTTGTTCAATGCAACCTCCCTAATACAGCATTAATAAAGAATTCCAGCCATCGCGCTGCAGGTCAGGCGTTAGAAAATATTTTACGTAATGCCTTACGGTACACTCCTGTAGGAAAAAAAGTATTTATTACTGTCAAAGACAGCGCCGAATATAACCTTAAAAATAATAGTGATAGTTATATTGTTTGTATAGAAGATCAAGGAACTGGTGTTCCTAAAAAGTATTTAGAAACGATCTTTAAGCCCTTTTTTAGAGTTGATAAATCACGTGAAGCAACCAATGATAGTTTTGGTTTAGGTCTAGCTTTAGCTAAAAGACAACTATTAGCGGTTAGAGCAACGGTTGTTGCAACCACTGCAATTAATGGTGGGCTTTGCATGATAATAACATTCCCTAAGGTTTAAAATTGCTGAGTATTTGAAATGTAACAATTGTAAAAGTACTATCAATTGATAACCTAATCAATAATAATTCTCATTAACAGAAACCAATTAACGTTTAGAGAATTACGGATGACCGCTTCACATTTAACAACTAAATTATCACCTTTAGCACTTGCTATATCTCTTACTCTTACTAGTGTAAGTAGTTATGGTTACGCAGACAGTAAAACCTCAAAAGAAATTGCAGAAGTAACAACTGACAAAACAGCAATTGAATCTATCGCTGTGGTTGGCGCAACCACCAATACCTTGATCACACCTGAAGATTTAGAAAAATATCAAGCTAAAGATTTAGCTGACATTTTCCGTTTTACTCCTTCAGTCACTGTCGGTGGTTCATTAGGCGTAGCACAAAAGATTTATGTTCGTGGCCTAGAAGATACTATTTTAAATGTAACTGTTGATGGTGCTCCTCAGACAAGTAGCTTGTTCCATCATATTGGCCGTGTATCACTTGAACCTGAATTATTAAAAAGTGTTGAAGTACAATCAGGCGCTGGTGAAGCAACAGCAGGCATAGGCGCTATTGGTGGTGCTATTCGTTTTAAAACCAACGATGCTGATGACTTACTTAAAAATGGTCAACAGTTTGGTGGCAGCGTAAAAGCGAGCTATTTTTCAAATGATGGTCATAAAGAAAGTATTGCCTTGTATGGCAAAGTAACCGACAGCGTCGGTGTGTTAGCGTCATATGTAAATGTAAGTAACGATAATAAAGAAGATGGAAGCGGTGACGAAATTTATGGTACAGCAGCGGATCAAACACTCGCTTTTATCAAAGTAAATGCTGAGTTAACTGACAACCAAAATTTAACTTTTAGTTATGAAAAACGTGATGAAAATGGCGCGTTTGCTAAAAACTCTAATTGGGCAGCAGGTGTGGACGAGCCTTTATATAATTCTTGGGGTGAGCGAGAAACTATCGTATTAAATCATGCTTGGTATTTAAATGACTTCGTTAACCTTGAAACCACAATTTATAATACTGAATCATCGTTTAAACGTGAACTATTTACTTGGGATGCAAGTATCAAGACGGTTGGTTTTGACATTCGTAATACGAGTGATCTTGGTGATCACAGTGTCACATACGGTATTGAACATAAAAATGATGAAGTTCATGCTCAGTCATATGAAGACTTTGCTGGACTTTATGACGAAGAAGGCAAGGTAACGGCTTTTTATGCACAAGATCATTGGCAAGTAAATGATGACTTATTAGTAAGTTTCGGTGTTCGTCACGACAGTTATAAGCTTGACCATGAGGCACAAGACGTTATTTGGGTTAAGACTGATGGTGTATGGGATATAGAAAAAGATGCTAATGGAACGCCAATTACCTCTAGTAACGCCTTTAAAATAGATAAACAAGATGGCGTCAGTGTTAATGCTGGTTTTGTATATAACATTACCGATGAATTGAAATTCTCAGCAGGCTATGCACAAGCATTACGTGGCAGACAAATAGCTGATGCCTTTACGTTAGGTGAAGTCACACATAACGAAAATTTAGAACCTGAAGAAGTGGTTAACAATGAACTTGGTTTGCAATACAACGATGGTACTTTTATCTTTGAAGTTTCAGCGTATTTAAGCACAATTAATGATGTTGTTTTCGACGATTTTAAAGGCAGTGAAGGCGTGTTCTATGAAAACATTGGTGATTTAGAAACTAAAGGTATTGAAATAGTCGCCGGTTATCAAGCTGAGAACTTTGACGTCCTTATTAGTTACAACACTAATGATGTCGAATTAAATAATACATCTTTCGTTTGGCCAGACGCAGCTGATGCAAGTGGTTTTAGTACTGTAGCATTAGATAATATTGATCTATCAGGTTATGAATATAATGGGTTAGGTACGCCTGTTGGTGACTCAATAAATATTAGTTTTAATTATGATGTTACTAATGATCTCTCAATGGGTTTCAATTTTAACTATGTTGATAGTGTTAATGACATCGACGTATTTTATCGCTCAATCGAATTAGGTTGGGTAGATGAACTAGAAACTGTAGACAAACCAAGCTACCAAGTCTTTGATGCCTTTGTTCGTTACGAACTAAACGACAATGTAAAAATGGGTTTAACCATACAAAATTTATTTAATGAGACTTACTTAAATCACGGCAGTGTGGCTGATTATGGTCATATCGAAGGCTACGAAACTATTGTTGGTATTAATGAAGCAGGACGAGATATTCGTTTATCAGTCAGTTATACCTTCTAACTTCATCTAGTTAAATTATCACTAAATCTAAATAAACGGTTACGGTATGAATAATACGGTAGTCGTTTTGTTGTATATGTGTCTCAAATTATGAAAGCAAAAATACGCCTATTATGGATGAGACTACATGCTTGTCTTCCTGTTTCGCTCTATTAATCATCCGATTTTATATTGCTACCAGTATGTTGTATTTCCTTGATTTTAATGATGTATCAATTAAATATGAACATTCAGTACCGTTAGATGATGGTTGGTACACCTGAGTGAAATTAGCGAAACCAGTTGGATTATAAGTTTATTTGATAATTTATTTCTCTCAAAAAATTATATATCAGTTATAGAGTAATTAAGGTCGAAGATTGCATGATTTTTGGGGCCTTTAATTAGGTCAATAAAAGTTAATTTTATTTAAATGTAGGTATTCATGTTTCGTAAGTTTATATTTTGGTCACATCTTGTGGTGGGTATTAGTGTCGGTGTTGTAGTCTTTATCATGTCTGCTACTGGTGTTTTATTAACGTATGAAAAGCAAATAAAAGATTGGGATGAAGCCCGTTACACATCTGTTCCTGTTGATAATCAAGAAAGATTAACCACTGATAAAATATTAGATATAGCTCGGAAAAAACATCCAGATGAAACGCATTTTTTTATTCGTTGGGTGAATGAGCAAGGCAGAGCAATTCCTGTTTGGGCTGGCTCCCAGAGTTATTTGATTTCAGCCTACTCTGGTGAAATTTTACAAAAGGGACAAAGTTTTTTAGGTGAAGCATTTCATACAATTAATGATTTGC
>CALJMY010000079.1 GCA_937981905.1 uncultured Enterobacterales bacterium | reverse complement strand
CACTGTTAGTTAATGGGTATTCAAATGTACAAATTAAGCATGATTTTATTCTTCTCTCTATTATCGACTTATTGCTTTGCAGAAAATAAAGTAATAAATGTGCAACTTGGAAATATCATAGCAACTGGTGATATAAGTAAGATTGATAAAAATAAATATATTTTAAGTCTAAAAAATAATAATGAAACCATTGTTGTTTTTGAATTTGAAGCATTTGCAGACCCAATACTTTATGGCATTCAAGTTATTGATATAAAACAAGATGGGTATGATGACTTAGTTATTGCGTATAGCTATGGCAATAGTCCCTATGCTTATACAAATTTATACGAATATTCGACCGAAGATAAAAACTTTCGTATAAACAATGAATTTCCGGGGCAAGGGTTTCCTAAGCCTTCTAATACCCCTGAATGCTTTAAAACAGAGCAGCGTTTACCTCCGGGGCCTGGTTACAGATATGTAGTAAATGAGTGGTGCTACGACAAGTCTAATACATCATGGATTCAAAAATCTTCGAAAAATATGGAATGATTAGTGCCTAACAATAAATTAAACAAGGACAAAAAAGTTGGTTTTTACTCCTGTGTCGCTTATTTTAGCCAACAATTACTTGTCTCTTAACGAACATTAGGATTTTAATGAGTATTGTAGTTATCTACGGGTTTGAGGGTACATTTTCAGGAGAAGATGAATACGAATATTCTTTCCCTAATATAGGCGAAAAACACCGTTGTATGTTATTTCTTATGCAAGAGAATGACGAGTTAAATTTCGAAATAGCGTCAACTGAGATAGGAAAGTTTGGTTTCGGAAAGTTATTAAATTTAAGAGGTAATCCTCTCAAAGTAGAAGTCTTAAATACTGATTCGTATAAAGGATTTACTTGCTTTTATGAGGAAGCATTAGATTCCGGAAGTTCACTTGTAGTGTACCCAAACACCTAACAAAAAATTAAGTGGGGCAGCTAACCGTTGGCTAGGTTTTGCTTCGCTTCATATTTTAGCCAACTATTATTTACCTCTTAGTGAGGTGTTATAATTGACCGTACCTATAGGGCAATAATGAAACTACCAATAAAAGAAATATTTATTTTTTACGTCTTTATTTTAACTGGGTGTAGCTCAAACGAACTGGTAAAATCAAAGACAACCGATGACTCTTATTATTTCAGTTCCGTGAAAGCCGTCTGTAATATTCGCATCAAAAACAATGATTATTGCCATTGCCTTTCTGGAGTAATAACTAAAAACACACCAGCTTCTGTTCAGAAGGACTTATTTACAGCCCCACATCAAGCACAAGCAGCTATGACTAAGATCATGCTGCAACAGATGGATAATATACAGGCTAGTTGCAACAGTTACATAAAGGAAGATCTATCAATTCCTAGCTTCGATGTTTCACCGTTACTAAACAAAACACTAAAAAAGTATGAAAACGATTTGCTTTCACCAAGTACAGTTTCAGAGCTGCAACCACTAGAAAAGACTGCCGGTTGGAAATTCAGATTATTACAACTTAAAGAAACTGAATTAACTCATGGAGTATTCGTACTCAAAGGCGAGAAAAATGGTGAGTATTTCTTTGATTATTCTGACATAACTTCCTCTCCACCAAAAGTTACCGCTAAATATAAATGGAAAGATGGGTATAGGTATTATTTAAAGAAGAACATTACGCCAATGAAATATACCATGTCAGGAAAAGAATCTTGCAAGTTCACTGTTGGAAAATGTGAGTTTGAGGCATATAACGGTGAAAAGAGGTATATATATACAGAGTATCGTAATGGTATGTGGATACGAAATGTTCCGGCATCTCGACTAAATAGATCGTTAAGTATTGATGTCTATGATTCTAAAGGGTTTCCTGTGTACCATTTGTACAAGAACTTAAGAAATGGAAATAGTTATGAAGAGCGAAGAGTTGAAAGTGAGCCCAACAAGTAAAAATTATAAAAAAAAGGATTTATACACATGAATATCAATGCGACTCTATTTGGTCAGTTTATTTTTCTATCAATGTTTATCGTTGGTGGTTTAAGTTACTACTTAGGTAAACGTAAGACTGCTACACCAAAAGTTGCAACACTAATCGGTGTTTTATTATGTATTGCTCCCCCTTTAAATATTGTCTACCTGATTGTCTTAATGTTAAAAAATGATGTTACTGCAAAACAAACTATTGTTACTTCGGAGTTGAGAAAAAAGGGACACCCATAAATATTTTATAATCCTTAAACAAAAAATCTCATTATCCAAAATTAAATAATGAGGTTTTAAATGGGTATTTATAGATTCTTAAATTCAAGTAATGTCTCCCGCTTTTATTGACCTTATTACTTCAATTCAAGCATCATCCAATTTTCCTTATCGCATAAAAACCAGCAAGCATTGCCATCATAAACACAGCCCATACCTAATTCATAATATTTAAAAAGCTAATCACTTTGTGAGTTATGGATGATGCTTATTCCTATATTTCAGACGATGTATAAAATTGACGATAATAAGCGAGTTTAATTCGATATTTTAAGTTACGTAGAAATGTACTTTTGGTGCTATGTTTCCCACCATTATTTTTAGCAATTTCACTCTCCCATTTTTTATTTTCAGTCACTGGGTAAGGCTTTATTCCGGCTACTGAAACACCAAATTCATAACAATGTTGAATATCTATATCTACAGGACGATAGATTTTTTCTCTAGAGAGCATCTTTTTAGCACCTGCTAATGTTATCGCATAACCTGTCGTACAATTTGGAATAGTGCTGTAGCTAACTAATTTATGGATATCATCTAAGTCTTTACTGTTAGCGACTTGAGTATTTCTATTGTCTGCTAATTTTATTAAATCATAAGCACTTAATAACGCTTTAAAATTACTTAAAGAGAGAATATTGCGATCAACAAAAACATCGTCTTCTAAAACAATCGCTAGACTTATGTTTTCATCAATCATTTTTTTCCAAATATTACGATGACTCATATAACAACCAATTTCGCCTGACGTTAAATCTCGATGAGCATATTTTTTATTAGATTCAGGACAGTATATTTTAGCGATATCATCGTTTGAAAGTATTGAGCCTTGTACAGCAGATATTCTTTGTGGTGTTAAACCAATTTTATTTAGCTCTTCTTCCATCTGATCATATCGATCTTTACAGCGATCTAAATTAACAATGAAGGTAGGTAAGTCAAAAGGTTGTGTCATACAGTAGCTCCTAATTTTTTAGAAACTATATCTACTCAATCTTAAGGAATTCTTAAGATAAAAACTCAAAGGTTTGAATAACGTCAAAGCGATTAATACAAATTAATCTAAAAACTAACATGCATAAATGTCTGTATTGCCATAAAGTAGCTCTATAAATTTTAATAGTATGTAAGGCTCTAATAAATGAATGATTTCAACTTGTCGATGTTTTCGTTAGCAGGAAAAACAGTACTGGTAACAGGTGCAAGCCGAGGATTAGGTCAAGCGATTGCTGTTGGTTTGTCTAAAGCAGGTGCAACAGTCATTTGTAGTAGTTCTAAAGAGAACGGTACCGCTAAAACCCAACAGATGATTAGTGACAATGGCGGTGAAGCTTATTGTGTCGCGGCCGATTTGTCAGATCCTGAAGCGATTAAAGCAATGGTCGAAAAGGCATTTAGTTTCACAGGTCATATTGATATTTTAGTAAATAATGGTGGAACAATTTCTAGATTTCCAGCAGACCAATACCCTTTAGATGAATGGCAACAAGTGATTAATGTTAACTTAAATTCAGTATTTTTAATGAGCCAACTCGTTGGTAAAAAGATGCTAGAAAAGCAGCAAGGTAAAATCATAAATATTGCTTCTGTATTGTCTTTCACTGGTGGGATTACCGTGCCTGCCTACACTGCCAGTAAACATGGCGTAGTAGGAATTACTAAAGCATTAGCCAATGAATGGGCAGATAAAAATATTCAAGTGAATGCTATTGCTCCCGGGTATTTCCGTACTGATAACACACAAGCATTACAAGATAATCCCGAACGTAATATCGATATTGAAAAGCGTATTCCAGCAGGAAAATGGGGGGAACCAGAGCAATTGGTTGGCGCTGTTACTTTCTTGGCAAGTAAAGCTAGTGATTATGTGAATGGTCATGTATTGGCTGTTGATGGTGGTTGGTTGGCGCGTTAATTCGTTTGGCTATTTCAGTTGATAAGTAAAATTGATAAGTCTGATTAAGAGTAAAATTGGGCTAAGAAGATAAAAGGCTACTTATAAAAAGTAGTCTTTTATCTCTATTTATTGCTAATTAACCTGAGTATAAGATAATAGAATTTATTATTTAGGATAATTTACTTAGTAATTTATTGCTCAGCAATTTGCCATACAGCAACACTGCCAGAAATTTCATTACCAACAATTAATAGTGCTTCACCTGTTGAACTATCTTCAGCTGATACAAACTTCATCCCTTCAGGTGCTAAATCGCCAGTCACATCAGCTCCTTCAACTAAACCTCGATTAATAAAGTAATCTACGAACGTTGTGTTATATGGGTTAGTGATATCAAACACCATAATACCCGCCATGCGTTCTAGCCCAACAAACGCCAACATACGATCGCCAACTTGACCAAGTGCGAGTGCTTCAGGTTCTGCGCCTTTAGCATCTGACCGTGTATCACCTTTGTTTTCATCTTCATCGTTATTGAACGCATCACCATGAATAGATGCCGTAATTCGGTCAACTGAATCGCCAGAATCAAAAACGACTAATCCATTAGCATCCCAGATGGTGAATGAGCGCGCACCAAAAGTGTAAAGATTTTCAAATACACCGTCATTGTCAGTATCACCTAACACAGTAGATACTTTTAGCCTGCCAAGATCGTCATCGTCGTTATTAAGTGCTGCTAAATCACCACCTAATGTTAATTTAGACGCGCGGATTTCATCAGTGTAAGACAAACATCCATCGTCTTCATCAAAGTCTAGGCCACCTTCTGCTAAACAAGTTGTTTCATCGGCTGAGTCAAAGAAATATTCACGACCATCACCCTCATTGGCTGTTACAACAAAATTAGCACCTTGCCATTGATAGCTTGATACAGAATCTGGTTGATACATGCCAAATAAGCCTGCATATTTTTTAAAGTTAATTCCGTCATCTTTATCTGACCCATCAAAATATAAATCAGACCAATCTTTAAATCCTAACCCTTTAATGCTCATTGAGTTATCGTCTAAATTTACCGTAATTAATGCGTTGTTTTCTTGCACGGTAATGAATGCAGTTTTACTGTCGGCTGAGATAGCCACATATTCAGGTTCTAAATCCATCGCGACGGTTGTTTCAATCAACTTGCCTTTGATGGTGCTGCCTGTAGGACTTGAAAAGATCACGCCTTGAGAAATAAGATCGTCTTTTTGATCGTTAAGTGCGGTTAAACCAAGTTGTGTTGCTGTGTCGCTAGGTACTGAATCGAGAATATCGATAATCGAAATAGAACCTTCAGGATCAATAGAATAATCTCCTTTAGGTTCACCTTCATTGGCAACCACAACTTTGGTTCCGTCAGGCGAGAATGTCACCATGTCAGGTAAATAACCTGCTACTACGTTTTTAAGGAATTTAGGAGTCGTTTCTGAAATGTCATAAAAAGCGATATTACCTAACTCACCAGTCTCACTAGCTGCCATAGCAACCGCTAATAAATCACCATTTATAGCAATGCTGTTTGCGTCGCCAGCGGTATTATCATTAAGCGTAATTGTTGTTTGGATAGTTAAGTTGGAATTATTAATAACACCTTCAATGTCTTTGATTAATGCATTAGCATCGACTGAATCTAACGATAACACTTCAACTGTTGGAATAGCGCCAGAGCTATTGATAGCAAATATGCTATTGCTGGTTTTATGGAATGCTACAATTTCAGCAGCGCCTTCTGGAGATTCGGCATTTAAAGTAGCACGAGCAACCATTGAGATATCTAACAACGAATGTGTATCTGAACCATCGGTTCCTGCAACGCCAGTTTCACCGATTTCACCAGTCAAACCATTAATACCGTCAGTTCCATTGTCGCCATCTGAACCACAACCAGTCAGTAAACTAATTAAAGCTAATGCTACTATCGATTTTTTCATCATATGTCCGTAAAGAAGTAATATAAATAATACGGCTATAAGAACAATTATTTATGACAAAAGAATGTAAGAAATAAGACAGTAATGTGACTAGTTATTTTAAGGTTTAATCGAGCGCTATATGTGGTGATACATTCTTAGAACTAGCAGCACTCTTAAATCAGTAGTATGTAATGAATAACAATTAAGCTCTGTCATTCATTACAAATATAGTCATTAGTTTTGGGGATATAAATAAATGGTTTTATCTTCATCATATTTTAAAACAACGGATTTAATTAAAGATAATTTTTCATGAGCAATGAAAGCTGAAGGTGCGCCTCTATAACCGCTGATTAAACTTTGCTTAAATTTAGCAATACTTCCATCATTTAAGATCAACTCCATCTTATGTTCTTTAGGAACACATTGCTGACAGTCAAACCCTACTCTAAGAATAGTTTTCTCTCCGGTAGTAGATACATACATAGTCGCTTTAGGAATATTTTCAACGGCTGTTTTCGTCAATAATGCTATTTGGTCGTTATGCTCAACATAAGCAAACTCATTCAATACATATAATATGTGAAGAGAGCCGAAGAATATTGGAATAATAAGCACTGAACATGTCACATATTTCATACCGCCTAATATGTTTTTAATCCAACTTCCCTGCTTTTTATTTTTAATACGTTTAACAAAAATAATAATGCCTGTCGCACTCATTGCACATGTTAATAATCCAAAAAAGAACCAAATTAATTTAACGAACAATCCTGAAAAATCACCAAAATGTAGCGGATCAGCCATATCAATCCAAATTGATAAAACGCTATGATTCTTAGTTTCGCGAATATGAAGAACTTCACCTGTTACCGGATTAATAGACACCGAATTTGACCTTGGCCTAACTAAGATAGCGTCGGTGTAACCCACTACTTTAATAATATTGCTTTGAGTAGATGCAAAACTAACCCCAGTAGGATTAAAGTTTGGAATACTATTTTTAGCAATTTCAACTGCTTTAGAAGCGCTAATCTGTGTCTCAAAAAAATTATTATTTTTAATCGTCGAAGTTGAAATAGACACTCTTTTTTCTTGTATTTTAATACCAGAATCGCCAATAATTCTTTCAGCTAAATACCAAGTTCCCGTTATGCCCATTAATAATAAAAACCACAAAGACCATAAGCCTGCGACTTTGTGTAGACTTCCCCAAAAAGCTCGAGATCCATTGTTTAGCCTAAGTTTGAAAAAACCTTGCCACCATTTTTTATAAAAAAATAAGGCGCTAATTGTTGATATTAATAAAATAACCGCTAAAGGACCAACAATATAAAGCCCACCAGCAGGGGCTAATAAGTATCGATGTAAATCACGTAAAGTACGTTGAAAACTAGCATAAAAAGGTAAATCGCCTTTTACCTCTCCAGTATAAGGATTAACGAAAACTCGTCTAGCCCCTAGTTCAGGATCATTCATGCTAACAATTGAAGAGAAATTTGAATATAAAGGCTTGTTAATGGACATTTGTGGACGATTAGGAAATTCTTTTTGCACGCTGGTGTGAATAGCGTCCCAATCAATTTCATTTTCAGGTTGCGATACTACGCGTAAATTTTCGTTAAATAACCAATCAAGTTCATGACTGATTACTGCAAAAGTGCCAGTCAAACAAACAATGAACATCAGTAAAGAGAGTTTTAAGCCTACCCAACTGTGTAATGCTAATAATGTTTTTTTAGAAATCATATTTTTCTCATAAAAAAAGTGGCTGATTACTCAGCCACCTTTTTATCATTCATACATATTCATTAAACTTAGAACGAGTAATCGACACCAATACCAAAAGTACGAGGTGCTAATATACGTGTAATTGTGCCACCCGTTGCCAAAGATACTTCACCTGATTCTTGGTCTACCCCAGCAATATCAAACGAGGTAATAACTTCTTCATCAAATACATTAGTCACAAAACCATAAAATGTGATGTCATCCATTTCGTAACCAAAACGTAAATTAACATTGACGTAAGATTCAACTTCTTCAGTTAAGCTATTAATTACACTTTCAGAAACCTTAAAGTCAGGATCAGCAGGGTTAGTAAAGTTACGAGCAGCTGGAGAAATATCATTATTATCAAGGTTTTCTGTATCGGAAAATCTTGAAGCTGTATAGAAAGCAGAAACGTTAGCAAATAAACCGTCGTCATTTTTCCAGTTAGCACTTATTGAAGCACTAACATTGGCAGAGTTAGGTAATTTATTTCCTTCCAGATTACTAAATTCACCTTGGTCAGCAAAAGGAAAGTCATCGTATGTCGCGTCTAAAAAGCCAAGACTGGCGTATATATCAAATTCTTGTGTAATAAAATATTCAAAAGATAACTCTACGCCTGAAATAGTAGATTCTGCTGCATTAACAATAAGGTCATCTTGCGCGTCAGATAAATCTTCGCCGGGTAAAGACACTTGCTGATCTTTATATTTACTTTGGAAAATATTTGTATTGAATACGATATCACCATCAGCGAATACTGATCGGCTACCAATCTCAATTGTATTTAAATACTCTGGTTCATAAGTTTTAACAGATTGAACTCTTCCTTCTCCATTGGGGTTATCTATACGTGTAAAATAAGAACCACCAGCGCGATACCCTCGTTGTGCAGAAGCAAAGAATGAATGATCTTTGTCTAAATTATAAGTAAGCGTCGCTTTAGGTAACCAAGCGTTATATTTAGCTGTTTGAGGCTGATCTTCAGCGGGGGCTCCTAAAACAGCATCAACTAATGCCGCACAAGGTATTGATAAAAATGGCAATGCAGGAAGTTGCGAATTAACTGCCGAACCAGGAACAGATGCTATACATTCGGCAGGCGTTACTGTACGTACAACATTAATTGAGCCAGTGTTATCAAATTGCTCGTCATCATATCGCACACCTAAATCAAGCGTGAACGCTTCATCTAAATCTATACGCACTTGAGCAAAAAAGGCTGTATTTTCTGTCGTCGTTGTTGAATCATCAGTTAAAACTATCGCTGCTGTATCTGCTGGTGTTACAGAACCAAATCCAGAGGTAGCAAGAGCAACTTGCGGGTTTAGTATTACTTCATTAGATCTAGATTGGTCATCTTCAGCGTCAAAATAATACCCACCAATAACACCTGAAATATTTTCGTAATCAAAAGTTAATCGTAATTCAAAAGAGTTAATTGTTTCATCGAATCTATTATTAGTAAACTCTCCAATCTCTGCAAATTTTTCTATGCTGCCAAATAATCGAGCAACCTCAGTTTCTTCATGAGTGATAATATTTTTGATTGACCAATTTTCAGAAAGTGCATAATGAGTATCTAAAATAACGCGAGTGGTTTGAGTGTCATTTCTAGGATTTGTTCCAGAATCGATAAAGTCAAATGGACTAAACGATTCATATTCGGGTGCCGTTACATCAAAACGGGTTCTAACAGCAAGACTGCCATTACCGACCTTAATATCATTATGATCAACCGTTAATTTCATGGTTAAATCTTCAATAGCTTCAGGTTCAAATAAAAATTTCGCACGTAACAATAAACGCTCTTCTTTATCGGTATTGTCATCAAAGAAAATAGAATCAATAAAACCATCGGTTTGTTGAAGGTCTGCTGCAACTCTAAATGCTAGCTGGTTATCAATAATTGAATTACCGTAAGCGCCTGCTATTTGAGTCGTATTATGCTCTGCATAAGATAATCTAAATTTACCTGATTGTTCGTAGGTAGGATCAGTAGTTGTTACTACAATTGCTCCCGCAAGTGCATTACGCCCTTGAATACTCGACTGTGAACCACGCAATACTTCAACTTGCTGTGTATCCCATAATGACGTAACACCACGACCTAAAGCAGTGCCTGATAACGGAGAGCCATCAATATAAACATTAGACGTAACACCTTGACCAGATCCTGTAGAACCTGTTCGGCCAATACCACGAATAGTAATACTGCTGCTAGAACCATTACTTGCAACATTAGGGATTCGAAGAAGTACATCTGTTAAGTCAACAATACTTTCTGCGTCTAATCGATCTTCACCAAATAATTCAACAGAAGCATCAACTTCCTGCAGCGTTAATTCTTGTTTACTACCTATAATAACTATACGTTCAGCTTTTTCATCAGCCTCATTTTTTACAGCTGTTGTTTCTTCAGCTGCCAAAACAGCGTTATTAAGAGTAAAACTACTCGCTATGATTAGCATAATGCTGTTCAACTTAAACTTCGACATAATCTTGTATCTACCCTTTACAATTAATTAACTTAACGCTTATCTAAATGCGAACAGTTTACCTTTAGATTAATAAAAAGTGAACTATTAATCTTTTATTTGGTCGCTGAAGTTGTAATCGAATATTTATACAATTGTTTATTAACCGTAATTAGACATAATGACAGTTAATAAAATATCGAATAATTTAATGACGATATTTGATTTACCTTTTTAATGGCTTTTAATTGTGTTTATTCACTTTTATTTTTAATCTACACTATCAACCATTAATTCTTATCAAACAGATTCCAAAGCTATGCCGATAAGCGCCAAACAATTACGTCTACAGTTGCGAGAAAAACGGCGGTCATTAACGGCTAAGCAACAACTCGATAGCGCTCAAAAATTAGCTATTTCATTGGCGAATCAATTACCAAAACACACAAAACGTGTAGCGTTATATTTAGCAAGCGATGGCGAAGTTAGTCCTCATTTATTTATTGAACATTGTTGGGCAAATAACATTGAAGTTTACCTCCCTGTGCTTCATCCTTTTTGTGCAGGAAATTTGTTGTTTTTGCACTATGAACCATCGACAAAAATGACGGTCAATAAATATGGTATCAGTGAACCAGCGCTCAATGTACAACTTGTTTCTCCGGTTAATCAGCTTGATATTATCTATACACCATTAGTCGGGTTTGATAATGATGGTAACCGCATGGGAATGGGCGGTGGTTATTACGACCGAACACTAGCGACTAATACGAGCATATCTACTATTGGACTCGCGCATGATTGCCAACAAGTTGATAAACTGAGCGTTCAGCCGTGGGATATGCCGCTAAATAAAATTATTACGCCAACGCAACACATTAACGCCAACTAGGAAGATTATGGCTAACTCAATTAAACAAAGCTTTGAAAAATATAATGCTGTTAAAAAGGACGAGTTTGTTGTCTTACTCCATGGTTGGGGGCGCACTGATAAATCAATGTTGATTATTCAATTGGCGCTACAACATGCAGGGTATGATGTCGTTAATGTCGATTATCCATCAAACGATAAAACTATTAGCGAGCTGAGCGAACAAGCTGTTGGGCAAGGTATTAGCGAGTGTGAAGCACAAGGCGCTAAAGTCATTCACTTTGTGACGCATTCAATGGGCGGTATCTTAGTTAGGCAATATTTTAATAATCATACATTGGATAAATTAGGTCGAGTGGTTATGTTGGGCGCGCCTAACAAAGGCAGTGAAGTCATTGATATATATCGTAAGCTTCAGATATTTAGACAATTAGCTGGGCCAGCAGGATTAGCACTTGGCACCTCCAATGATGATGTACCTAATAATTTAGGCGCTGTTAGTTTTGAACTCGGCGTTATTGCTGGTTCGAAAAGTATTAATCCAATATTATCGTTATTATTGCCTGGTGATGATGATGGAAAAGTCAGTGTAGAATCAACTAAAGTAGATGGCATGACAGATTTTATCGCCTTACCTACAACTCATCCAACCATGTTGGCAAGCCCGAATGTTATTAAACAAATGATGACTTTTTTATCTCATGGGCACTTTGATACTCCGGATCGCACTATAACCACTATTGTTAATACACTGATGAACACAATAAATACAGATAATGAAAATAAGGATGATGTGTGAATCTCCCTCCTATTAATGCCGTATTACCAGACATTGAATCAAGCTTAACCACACATGCTCAAGTTATTTTACAAGCGCCTCCGGGTGCAGGTAAATCTACCTTTTTACCATTAAAATTATTAGCTCATCCGAAGTTTGCTAATCAAAAAATTCTCATGCTTGAGCCTCGCCGTTTAGCGGCTAAAAACATCGCACGATTTATTGCCAAACAACTAGGCGAAGAAGTTGGTGAACAAGTGGGGTATCGCGTTAAAGGGGAACATAAAGCGGGAAAAAATACACGGTTAGAAATAATTACAGAGGGTATTTTAACGCGAATGTTGCAGCAAGACCCTGAACTAAGTGATGTTGGATTGGTCATTTTTGATGAGTATCACGAGCGTAGTATTCATGCTGACACAGCTCTTGCTTTTTGTTTAGAAATTCAAGAAGGTTATCGTGAAGATTTAAATTTGTTAATTATGTCGGCGACATTAGATAGTCAACAATTACAAAAAATGCTGCCAGACGCTGACATTATTTCATCGCAAGGTCGCAGTTTTGAAGTCACTACGCATTATCGCCCTAGAAATAATAAAGCGCCCTTACCGCCTCAAGTAGCTCGATTGGTTGAGGAAGCAATCACCCAATACGATGGTAATATTTTAGTCTTTTTAGCCAGTGCCAGTGACATTAATAAAATCGCTGTATTACTAAAACATTTGCCGTCAGATGTTGATGTATTGCCGTTATACGGACAACTTAATAGCCAGCAGCAAGATTTAGCGATTGCGCCAACTATTAAAGGCCGACGTAAAGTGGTGCTCGCGACTAACATTGCTGAAACCTCTATCACCATTGAAGGTATTTCATTAGTGATTGATAGCGGCTTGGTTAATCGCGCCTCATTTAATCGTAATAATGGCGTGACTAAATTATCTAAAGACAACATATCACAAGCATCATCTATTCAACGTAGCGGTCGTGCTGGTCGTGTTCAAGCGGGCCATTGCTGGCGCATGTGGCCAGCAGAGCAACAAGCGCGTTTAGCTAAATATGACATTCCTGAAATTGAGCAAAGTGATTTATTATCTTTAGCGTTAGAGCTTGCTAAGTGGGGCGTGGTTGATGTTCTACAGTTACAATGGTTAAACCCACCGCCTGTTCATAACTTACAACAAGCGCGAGATATATTATGCTCGATTGGCGCATTAGATAAAGAGTTTAAACTCACGAAACACGGCACTGAGATTTATCAATTTGGTAGTTCACCGCGTTTAGCCCATATGATGATATTTGCTAAATCCCAGAATTTATCAGCCACGGCTGCGTTGTTAGCGGCGATGTTAGAACAAACAAACGCGCTTAATAACGAGCTAGATATCGCTACCCAAGTTAATTACTTTGCACACGGACGAAACCTTAATGTATCGCAGCAATTAATTATTAAAAATGCGAAGAAATTCGCCAAACAATTAAACGCTTCTTTCAATGATATTAACAGTGAACATTGTGGCTTGTTGTTAGCCCACGCTTATCCTGATCGCATTGCAAAACGCCGTGCTAATTCAGAACGTTTTCAGCTCGCTAACGGTTTTGGCGCAAGCTTACCAGAGCATGGTCATCTACCAAGCGACTATATTGTAGTTGCCGATATTATGAGTTTTGCTGGTGCTGCAAACCAAGCGCGCGTATTTTTAGCGGCTACGCTCGATATTGATGAACTTGAAGATACAAGTCCTGAATTCTTCATCAATCATGACATTCTCGCATGGGATGACAAACAAGATAAAGTCAGTGCATTATCACAAGTAAAACTTGGGCAATTAGTCATTAAAGAAAAACCGCTCACT
>CALJMY010000078.1 GCA_937981905.1 uncultured Enterobacterales bacterium | reverse complement strand
GAAAGCAGCTAACTGCTTTTTCCTTATTAATTCACTTTTCATTCATTTGATGTAACAAGGTTGTATGCATTTGATAACTGTCTACTGTACCAAATCATATATATACCGGCAGGTGCGAATATTAAACCTATACCAACTGGGATTGTTGTTATACCAACAATAGTGAACATTATGCCTAGTAGTAGATGTAGAATAACTTGGCCTTTTCCTGAAACGCTATTCGTCATATTTTTATAAGCAAGTGCTTTGAATAGACCTTTCTTAACTTTCCCTGCAAGCAAAACTTCATCTCCATTTTCGAGAATAATACTTCCGGGTAACTTTAATTCAATTGGTGTTTCATTAATTTCAAAAATAGCCACATGTTTTGTTGAAATAGTATTTTCATTTCCACTTACCTCTGTCGCAAATCGAACTTTACTGACAATTCCTTGTAATACTTCCATAAACTATCCTTTTTTATGATTTATAACCGCCTCTGTATAGGCCAATTTATTGTTAAGTCTTTTGTTTGATGCTGACACGCAGTGGGAAATCTATAAAACAATTTTATTATTAATTATCTCACTCACCTTTAACAAATCATCTTTAATTATTACTTGAGTAATGTCAGGTACCGATAATAAATAGATTTTTGAACTTGAATTATGTTCATAAGATAAATTCAATGAAATCACTTTATTTTTATTTTTAAAGTAATGAAAATTACTCTCCAAGTATTTCTTCGAATTGAAATTAGATGATGATATTTGAGAAGAAAAAAGCTCTTTTTTACCTTCAGAAATATTAATATTGATCTTTTTAAAAGTATAATTTACTTTGTACGTTGAAGGATAAACAATTGAATAAATGGCTCCAAATATTTCACTCCCTTTATCTATATCATTTTCAATAAAGTAAAACCCTTCCTTCTCTAAATTGGCAGGAGATTCGTCTATTTTGTAGTATGTTCTTTTATCTGCAAATAAGCTGAATGAGATAAAAAAACTCATAATAGTTAAATATTTCAATAAAGCATCCTTAGCGAATTAACGCCCTATAAGCCTTGAACAGTGCTGGAACAATTTGTTGTGTACTTGTTATTTAGAACAAACGTGGCAATGTTTCGAATAAGGTTAATGCCTTAGTACATATTAATTTAGAGCCTTGTTAGGTATACATTACACCAGATATAACTATGCAGTTAATTACCAATAAAGAAAAATAAATTAGCTGTTCTAATATATAAAAAAATATTTTTTCTTGAAAAAATGTTTAAAACATAAGACTCTTTATATAGAAAGCTAAAAACCAACATCGCTACCCAAGCTATTAATATTAAAAAAGAAAAGACTAACTTTGATTGTAGCTTTGCTATGTACTTGCCTCGCCATAAGCTAAACCGAAAAATGAAAATATAGTGAGTAAAAAGATTGATTCAAAAATTGATTTAAATTTTCTTTAGCAAGCAAAATTTAACTCCTAATATCCTTGTATACCTACCAGCTTATTACACGAAAAATAGTACGATAAAAACTCACCTTATTTTCCTTTTAAAATTCACACTAAATTAATTTTTAATCATTTACAATCACTTAAAATTATCACTAACATTAAATGCGTGAAAGATGTCAAGATTCCTAATAACAACGAAAAAACACCGAAGTTAACTTTCTTTATTAAAAATAATATCTTCAGATAAAAATTAAAAGAATAATTTAATCTAACCTGACATTTATATTTTAATTATTTAACTGCAGTATTATCATTAATAAAAAATGACATAAACCGTTTTGTAATAGGTTCAGCTAAACTCAAATATGGTTTTTTATACCTAATATCCATTGAGTTTGGAAAATGATCAAACGTTTCTTTAGTGACCTCTGTTGTTTCTACTACCCCAACTTTTTCACCTAAATTATTAAATATATTCCAAGTTACAATTAAAGAGAGAGGTTTTGCTAATCCAGAACCGCTAGTATAATGAATATTTAAAGATAATAAATAATCTAGATTATTGTCAGTTGAATAGTTTTTTATATCTGAAGACGTTATATTTTTTTTAGTTAAAGCACTGTCATCGAAAGCCTTAGAAAAAGATATATCTGGATGAATAATAAGTGCAGACTCAACAGCATTAAGCATATTTATGTTGAGTTCTTTAGCATATTTAGTACTACCACTTTCTTCTTCAGCGCCCGATGCTATAGCAGAAAGAACAGGTGAAAATCCTCCCATAGCTTCACTAAAGGAACCGTCATGTTTAGTTGTAAGTTGTATTATTCCAACTTTTTCAAAGGGTTGATAATAAATTTTTAAAGGTTGCTTAATCGATGTGGCAGCGCAACCTGATAGCAGTAAAAATAATATAGACGTTAATAATTTATTCAACTTTTAGATATCCCTATTGTTATATTTTGAAAAGATAGAGACTATAGAATTTTTTTATAATATTTTCAATTAGTTAATGTTAACTTCATTACTCATAAAAAAAGGAGCCTAAGCTCCTTTGTTCACACTATCATTTCAATGAAAAACTACTCACGTAATTGAGCAATCTCATCTTCTTCTAAATGACGAATGTCTTTACCTTTAATAAAGTAGATTACGTATTCAGCGATGTTTTGTGCGCGATCGCCAACACGTTCTAATGCACGTGCTGCCCACATTACTTCCATGATTGATGGAATAGCGCGTGGATCTTCCATCATGTAAGTCATAAGTTCACGCATTAAACTTTCATATTGTGCGTCGATCAAACTGTCAGCGCTGTGTACTTCAAATGCAGCGTCAACGTCCATGCGGGCAAAACAATCAAGAACATTATGCAGCATAGTCACACATTCACGACCTAAGTTTTCAAGGCTAACTAACAGTTTACCTTGTTTGCTAGCATCTTTTTTAAGTGCCACATTAGCTAGCATTTTAGCGCTGTCGCCAATGCGTTCTAAATCAGTCACTGTTTTTGAAATAGCGAAGATTAAACGTAAATCACCTGCCGCTGGTTGGCGCTTAGCAATAATACGCGTGCATTCTTCATCGATAGTTACTTCAAATGAATTAACTTTACGATCGTTTTTGATCACTTGCTCTGCCAAAGCTACATCTAATGTACTAATCGCTGAAATAGCATCGCTTAATTGTTTTTCAACTAAGCCACCCATTAATAATACATGATTACGAATGTTTTCAAGTTCAGTATTAAATTGCCCAGAAATGTGACGTTTTAAATTTAAATTATCCATAATTCAGTCCTATTAACCGTAACGACCAGTGATGTAATCTTCAGTTTGTTTTTTAGCAGGTGTGGTAAATAACGTATTCGTATCGCTATATTCTATTAACTCACCCATGTACATAAACGCCGTGTTGTCTGATACACGCGCTGCTTGTTGCATGTTATGTGTAACGATAACGACTGTAAATTTCTTTTTCAATTCAGTAATCAATTCTTCGATAACTAAAGTTGAAATAGGATCAAGTGCTGATGTAGGTTCATCAAGTAATAACACTTCAGGTTCAATAGCAATTGCACGGGCAATCACTAAACGTTGTTGTTGACCGCCAGATAATCCTAATGCGTTATCGTGTAAACGATCTTTAACTTCGTCCCACAATGCAGCACCGCGTAGTGACTCTTCAACTGCTTCGTCTAAACGGCGGCGATCTTTAACACCTTGTAAACGTAATCCGTAAACTACATTTTCATAAATTGATTTAGGAAAAGGATTCGGACGTTGAAATACCATGCCAACACGACGGCGTAGTGTTGCAACATCAACATTACGGTCAAAAATATTATGCTGCTCTAATTTAATTTCACCGGTGATATTACAATTATCAATCAAATCATTCATGCGGTTTAAACAACGTAGTAGTGTTGATTTACCACAACCAGACGGTCCAATAAACGCTGTTACCTGACCTTTAGGAATTCGCATACTCACGCCTTTAAGCGCTTGTTTTTCACCGTAATGTAAATCTAGATTTTCAATTGAAAATGCTGTTTGCTCATCGGTTAAGTTTGCTAAATCTAATTGTTCTTCGTTGTTCAATTCTGTATTTGTTCGCTCAAGATTAATCATCTTAAATATCCTGCTTTAAATTCGCCAATTCACTAATGTTCTAGTGAACGATACTTTTCACGTAATATGTTTCGAATGCGTATTGCTGACATGTTTAAACCAACAATCACTGTAACTAATAAGAATGATGAAGCAAATACTAACGGACGTGCAGCTTCAACATTCGGGCTTTGAAAGCCAACATCGTAGATATGGAAACCTAGATGCATAAATTTTCGGTCTAAATGTAAGAATGGGAAGTTACCATCAACCGGTAACGTAGGCGCCATTTTTACAACACCAACCAGCATTAACGGTGCTACTTCACCTGCGGCACGTGCCACGGCTAAAATAAGTCCTGTCATAATTGCTGGGCTTGCCATTGGAATAATTACTTTCCACAATGTCTCAGCTTTAGTCGCACCCAATGCCAAGCTACCTTGACGTAATGAAATAGGAATACGCGACAAGCCTTCTTCGGTAGAAACAATAACAACTGGCAACGTTAAAATAGCAAGTGTTAATGCTGACCATAAAACACCTGGGCTACCAAAAACTGGTGATGGTGATGCTTCTGGGTAAAATAAATCATCAATGCTGCCACCTAAAATGTAAACAAAGAATCCTAAACCAAATACGCCATAAACTACCGATGGTACACCCGCAAGGTTAATAACCGCCACACGAATAAATTTAGTCACCACACCTTTTTTAGCATATTCATGTAAGTAAATGGCTGCAACAACACCGAATGGAGTCACAATAACAGCCATCAACATTACCATGAAAATAGTACCAAAGATGGCTGGAAATACGCCGCCTTCTGTATTGGCTTCACGTGGGTCGTCCATCACAAAGTTACCAATATTTACAAACCAATGCCCTGCTTTGGTAAATACATTCATTTGGTTAGGTAAATTGAAACTCAGTAAATTACTTAAATTAATATCGACTAATTCACCGCGCATGTCCTTAACTGTTACAAAGTCACGAGTCATAGCATTACGTAGTTTAAATAATGCAGCTTCGTGAACTAAATAACCATCGTTTAATGCTTTACGTTGCGCGTTTAAATCGCTAGCACGATCTGGCGTTAATTCATTATCAATTTCAAAACGACGTTGTTGTAAGCGTAAACGTTCAAGTTTAAAGTTGATGCTATTAATGGTGCCGCTTTGTAATTCATCAGCTTCGTCACTAAAGGCTTCAACGCGCTCTAAGCTTTTATCTAACGTTTCAATTAACGTTGGCATATCGCCGGTTACTTTTTTGCTATCAACGGTAATGCTGTCAATAGTCCCGTAAAAGTTACCATTTTTATTACGTTCAAAAACCGCTAAGTTAGGCAACACTTCTTGGCTTTTAATCGTTGATGACAGTAACCAGCGAAAATCTAATTCTACAAACTCACGATTACCTGTCTTAACCAACAATGATGGAACTTCAGTTACACCATCCGCAATAATATGGCCATTTTCACGTAAACGTTGAGCTGGAATCATGTCTGTTTCATAGACTTCACCAATCACCATTTCAACTTGACCTTTTGGATTAACCACATCAAATTGATAAATAGTACTTGGCCAAAAGTAAACCAAACCACGCCACGCAATTAACGCAAGTAAACCAAGAACCGCTATTAAACTTATGCTCACCGCGCCCGATGTTAACCAAATCATCGGTGAACCACTTTTAGTCCATTTTTTTATTGAACTAGCGCCAGCTTTGTTACTAGCTATATTAGTATCTAGAGTCATTACAGCGAACCATATTTATCGCGCAGACGTTGACGAACCAACTCTGCCACGGTGTTAAAGAAGAAAGTGAAAATAAATAATACAAAAGCCGCTAAGAACAACACACGATAATGCGTTGACCCTACTTCAGACTCTGGCATTTCTACCGCAATATTTGCCGACAAAGTACGCATGCCTTCAAATATATTCCAATCCATAATAGGTGTGTTACCTGTTGCCATTAGTACAATCATGGTTTCACCAACCGCACGTCCAAGTCCCATCATAACGGCTGAGAAAATCCCCGGACTTGCTGTTAACAACACCACACCAACCAGTGTTTGCCAGCGAGTTGCACCTAATGCTAATGAACCATTACTAAGATGTTGTGGCACACTGAAAATAGCATCTTCGGTAATTGAGAATATAGTAGGAATAACAGCGAAGCCCATAGCAATACCAACGATGAGAGCGTTACGTTGGTCAAAGTTGATTCCTAATTCATTACTAATAAACATACGAGCATCGCCGCCCATAAACTGTGCTTCAACGATAGGACTTAAGCCATAACACGCTGCACTTGCTAGTAACACAATAGGAATTAGCATGAGCGTTGAATACTCTTCGTTTAAAATATTACGCCATTTTTTAGGTAAGTTGTGATGTACAAAAGCAAATAAAACAATCGCTGTAGGCACAACAAACAAAATCATAAAGACGAATGGTAAATATTCTTCAACAATGGGTGCAAGCCATAAACCAGCTAGGAATCCTAAAATTACCGTAGGAAGAGCTTCCATCGTTTCAACGGTTGGCTTAACTACTTGACGTAATTTCGCAGGCATGAAATAAGCAGTATAAATAGCACCAGCGATGGCAATTGGTACTGCAAATAACATCGCGTACAGAGCTGCTTTTATCGTACCAAATGAGATAGGAACTAATGATAGTTTAGGTTCAAAATCATCACTAGCCGACGTTGATTGCCAAACATAATCAGCTTCAGGATAACCTTCATACCAAACTTCTTGCCACAACGCGCTCCATGTTACTTCCGGATGTTCGTTATCTAGAGTATAAAAATCGATACCAGTTTTTGTCGTAAATATTAATGCGTTATTACGTGGAGAGAACTGCATATTAGTTGCTTTGTTTACTAACGGTTCTTCTAATAAATCAGCGTCACTGGTACTGTGGAATAAACGAATATCACCTTTACTTGTTAAAACAGCGAATGTTTTACGAAACGGTTCAGCTTCAATTTTTTCAACACTGCCTTCAACACTAAATTCACGAATACGTGTTAAACGGCGACCACGGTCTGTTTTTGTTTCAAACCACTGACTAATCACACCATTACTGTTACCAACTAGAATTGAACTACCACCAGATAACAAACTAATGTCAGTAACTTGTGCACCAGCTTCACTCACTTCAACAACTTGGCGCGGCGCGTCATAATTACCACCAGCTAGATTATAGATATAAAGCTGAGCATCACTAAGTACAAACAAAATACGCTGATCTGGCGTGATAAGAATTTTACTAACGGTTGTAGGAATACCTTTTAGTTCGTTAGTTTCATTAACCCATTCAACTTCTTCAGTCATGAAGTTTTCTTCAGCTGTTAAAGTAGAAATAATTAGTCGACGGTCTTGTGTAAATGCAACAGCAGTGACTTGTTCTTCGTCACGTTGAAACGTTAATTTAGTCAGTGGTTTTTGTAATGGATCAACTAGTAAACTTTGTTCACCTAATGGGTATCTAACTTGTGGACTAATGCTTCGTCCATTGTCGTCAAAACTCATCATGAAACTTGGCTGCGATAATAAAATAGAACCGTCATTTAAACCAAAGACAACATCTGAATTATTTTGCGCATAACTAACAATAGCTTGACCATCAGCCAGTGGTAAATCAACCATGCTTTTAGCTGGACTAGTTTCAATTAATGGATAAAAAGTTACTTGACCATTATCGTCGTAGTAATAACCCATTTCATTAAGTTCATCACTACCATTGGCTACAACATTAGTTGAAGCATCGATTTTTTGTTCTTGGACAATTTCAATACTCGCATCGCGAAATACTGGTTCAACAACATAAAGTAAATATCCAAAAATCATTAACAGCGTCATAAGCACCATTAAACCGCCCATAGTAATACTATATTGAGCAAGTTTGTCTTTAAATGCGCGTAACGAATCACTGGCGCTTAAATCGCCTCGTGATTTATTTGTTAATGTGTCGGCAGACTGTGACATCTAATAATTTCCTAATTCCCATAAAACTGGCGTTATGATACTTCGTCAATATGACATTAATGTGACATCTCTTATTTTATTCAACTTAATCTTCATATTTATTGCTGGACAAATTTACTCAGCACGTTTATTAATAAAGTAACTTTAAGTCATGTACTTACTATCAAAATATAAGAAGGTCTATTATGAAAAATATTGTTGTTACTTTTATAGGGAAAGACAAAGCAGGTTTAGTTGATCAACTTGCAAAGATAATTTTCGATCATGAAGGTAATTGGCTTGGTAGTTCGATGAGTCATTTAGCTGGTCAATTTGCAGGTATCGTTCAAGTTGAATTACCAGAACTCGCGTTTGCAAAATTTAGTTTAGCGTTAGGTCAATTAGAAGATTTATCAACAATTATTCAAGAAGGCCATTCAACCTCAGCAGACATTGAGCCACAAGATTTACTCAACATTGCTATTGTAGGTAATGACCGTCAAGGTATCGTGCAAGAAGTCACTAAAGCACTACATTCAGTAGATGCTAACATAGAGCAATTTAGTAGTGTGCTAGAAAGTGCGCCAAACTCTGGCCAATTATTATTTAGAGCGCAAGTCACTGTATTACTTCCTGAGCACTCATCAATTGAAGCCTTAACTGATGCGATTGAAGAGTTAGGCGATGATGTAATGGTTGATGTGGAATACGGTAGTTAATTCTTATTTTTCTACGTTCACAAGACAGGATAATCAAATATGAAAAAAGGCTATAAATCAACTATTCACTTATTATTAATTATCCCACTATTTTTAATGAGCTTAGTTAGCGCTGCTAATACACTTGGCCAAGACCCTAAAGCAATGAAAGTCGCTAATGCGGCTATTTCAGCCATGGGTGGGCGAGAGAACTACAACAATACACGTTATTTAAGTTGGTTATTTTTTGGAAGCCGCTTTCATGTTTGGGATAAATATACAGGTGATATTCGGATTGAATATAACAAAAAAAATGTATTATTAATGAATATCCATACAAAGAAAGGACGTGTTTGGGAAGATGGAGTAGAGATAACGGACACTAAACTTTTAGCCAAAAAAATGAAGTGGGGCTACGAGACATGGATTAATGATTCTTATTGGGTTGTTATGCCTTACAAACTTCATGACGATGGTGTGAATCTGGCTTATGCAAGACAAGATAAAAGCTTAGAAGGACGTCCGGTAGATGTTCTCACTATGACCTTTGAAGGTGTGGGGGTTACTCCAAATAATAAGTATGAAGTATTCTTTGACCAAGAGACTAAATTACTCACTGAATTTGCTTATTACCCTACTTTTGAAACAAACATACCTAAGTTTCGCCTGCCTTGGAAAAACTGGAAAATGTACGGCAACATTAAATTATCAGATAACCGCGGTAAACGAGGAATGGCACCAATCAATGTATTTAAAACGTTGCCTAAAAATGTATTAACGAGCAACTCACATGCTAAAGATATGCAAGGTAATATAATTGCTGGTTCAATCTTTAAATAATATTAGCGTCAGTTATTATTTTTAATTTATTTCATCAATTAGTTTTGGCCTTCTGTAAGGCCAAACTTATTATTTCATTAAAAATAGATGGTAATTACTCTATCATTTTATTTTAGATATGCTTAAATGTAAGCGCTTCCATAAAGTAAAAAATTAATCAAAGAGCACTTATTATGATTTCGATAAAAGAAAAAATAGCCTATGGATTAGGCGATACTGCCAGTAATATTATCTTCCAAACTGTGATGATGTTTTTACTCATATTTTACACCGATGTTGTTGGTTTATCTCCGGCTTTAGTTGGAACATTGTTTTTAGGTGTTAGGTTAATAGATGCTGTTACTGACCCTTTAATGGGGAACTTTGCAGATAAAACCAGAACACGTTGGGGGCAATTTAGACCCTTTTTGTTATGGCTTGCTGTACCTTTTGGTATTATTAGCGTGCTTGCGTTTATCACTCCTGACTTTTCTCTCAATGGTAAAATAATTTACGCGAGCATTACTTACATCTTACTAATGCTGGCTTATACCGCTATCAACATTCCTTACTCTGCATTAGGCGGTGTATTAACTACTGATCCGAAAGAGCGTGTATCAATTCAATCTTATCGATTTGTATGCGGCATGTTTGGCGGTTTAATTGTAGCGGCATTAACAATGCCATTAGTTAGCTACTTTGGTGATGGTGATGCAGCTAAAGGCTATCAACTAACCATGACAGCTATGAGTGTTTTTGGTGTCATTCTATTTTTATTATGTTTTTTAGGTACTAAAGAACGTGTTGTTCAACCTCCAGTTAGTAATAGTTCGTTTAAAAGTAATTTAAAAATATTATGGAAAAATGATCAATGGCGAGTGCTATGTATTGCTGCTTTGTTTTTATTAACAGGCCAAGTTCTTCGCGCCACCCTAGCCGTTTATTACGTAAAATATTATTTATCGCAAGAAGAGTTAATCACAGCCTTTATGACCGTTGGTATGATTGGTAGTATTTTAGGTTGTTCTTTGTCTAATCAATTGGCAAAACGAGTTTGTAAAATAAAAGCGTATATTGCTTTGCAGTTAATCGCAGCATGCATTTGTATTGTAAGTTACTGGGTCGGTAGCGCTGATATCGTGATCGCTTTTGTAATGTTCTTCTTATGGAGCTTCTTCTTACAAATGGCCACGCCATTATTATGGGCAAAAATAATTGATACTGTTGATTATGGCTACTTTAAAACAGGCGTTAAAAATAACGGGATGGTATTCTCATCTGTCGTCTTTTTCATTAAATTAGGCGTTGCTTTTGGTGGTGCTATTGCAGGTTGGCTATTAGCTTACTATGGCTATCAAGCTGATGTTGTACAAACCGAAGAAACCAAACATGGCTTGTTGTTATCATTTACTATTTTCCCTGCTATTGGCTCGTTAATCGTTGCATGGGTTATGCGTAGCTATACCTTAACGAACGAAAAAATTGCAGAAATGAATAAAGACGCAACTCCTAACACGATTTAATTATTAGTTGATTAATACGCACTAATATAATGTTAGTGCGTTATTTTTGTCTCATAATATAACGTTAATTTATGGTATGGTTACTCCTTATTCATATTTTCATGTATAGGTTTTTCCTTGTCTCAGTCACAACATTCTCAGCAGCATTCTAAAAAAAAACAAACTAGTCAAAACGAATTGTCTGAATCTCTATCTGATGACTCTCCATTAAAAAGCAGTGCCTATCAAAGCTTGTTGCCTATTTTAAGTTTCATTAAACCTTATCGCCGCCAAGTCTCCCTCGCCTTATTCTTTTTACTATTTACCGCAACCGTGAGTTTGTCTTTGGGGCAAGGCGTAAAGATGGTGATAGATAACGGCTTTATTGCTGGGTCAAGCGACCAACTAACTCAAACCATTTTAGTGTTAATTGGCATGATATGTTTATTAGCCTTTGGCACGTTTTTCAGATTCTATTTAATGTCATGGCTTGGTGAACGCGTTAGTGCAGATATTAGAACGGCTGTGTTTAATAAAATTATTCGATTGCACCCAAGTTATTTTGAAGAAAACCGCAGTGGCGAATTAATGTCTCGTTTAACGACGGACACTACGCTTTTACAATCGATTATTGGTTCATCTTTTTCAATGGCACTACGCTCGTTTTTCATGTTGCTTGGCGGACTGGTAATGCTGTTTGTCACCAATTTTAAACTCACCATGATTGTTGTAGTTTGTGTCCCACTTATTTTAGTCCCTATGTTGTTCTTTGGTCGCCGCGTTAGAGACTTAGCATCAACTAGCCAAGATGCCATTGCTGATATTGGTACTTATGCTGGCGAAATAATTCAAAACATAAAAGTAGTACAAAGCTATAATCATGAAATACTTGAAGAGCAAGCCTTTGGTGGTGAAGTAGAAAAAGCATTTGAAGTGGCTAAAAAGAGGATCATGCAACGATCGTTTTTATTTGCAGCGGTTATTTTATTAACCTTTGCAGCCATTAGTGTGATGCTTTGGGTTGGCGGTATGGATGTATTAGCTGGCAATATGAGCGGCGGTGAATTAGGAGCCTTTGTTTTCTACGCCATTATGGTAGCCACGTCAGTAGCAACGGTGGCTGAAGTTTATGGCGAATTACAACGCGCAGCAGGCTCGGCAACACGTTTGTTAGAACTGTTATCACTTGAAAGTGCGATTACATCGCCACAATCCTCACTTTTATTACCTAACAGCCGCTCGGAGAACAAAAGTGAATCAATAGCCGCAATTGGTTTTAATAATCTTGACTTTTATTACCCCTCTCGCCCTGATGTTGCCGCGCTAAAGAACATTAATCTCACCATTGAACAAGGCCAAACGGTTGCTTTAGTGGGTCCTTCTGGCGCGGGTAAAACAACAATGTTTGAATTGTTACAACGCTTTTACGACCCACAACAAGGCTGTGTATTGCTACACGGAATTTCGATTAAACAGTTATCTTTATCTCAACTCAGAGATGAAATGGGCATGGTGCCACAACACCCCGTATTGTTTAGTAGTGATGTCATGCACAACATTGCTTATGGCAAACCTGACGCTTCAAAAGATGAGATTATTGATGCAGCAAAACGTGCTCATGCTCATGAATTTATTAAACAATTACCACAAGGTTACAATAGCTTTTTAGGTGAACAAGGCGTTCGCTTATCTGGTGGTCAAAAACAACGTGTTGCTATTGCTCGCGCTATTTTAAAAGATCCAGACGTATTATTACTTGATGAAGCCACCAGCGCACTCGATGCCCAAAGTGAATTCCACGTGCAAGCAGCGCTCAATGAATTAATGGTTAACCGAACTACCATCATCATTGCACATCGTTTAGCAACGGTTATTCACGCCGATAAAATTGTAGTGATGGATAACGGTAAAATTATTGATACAGGAACACACCAAACGCTATTACAAACATCATCGCTTTATCAACGGTTATGCGAATTACAATTTGAGCAAGGTAAAAGTGAGTAGATCTTAATTTAATAAATAACGACTTTAAGAAAGTTAAAACTCTAATAAACGGCGATAGTAAAATATGAAAAAAATCTTATTTTTAATGATCATTCCAATCATTATTTTATTTTTAGTTTCTCAAATAGATGACGATTTAGACCCAAGAGCTACTCAATTAATTAATAAAACCGAAGTGGTTACTCAGAGTGAAGCTTATATATTTCTCAATGGGATTTTCGCTCATGAGAATGAAAATCCTAGTGACGTAGGACAAGTATTATTAAATGAGTCCAATAAATTAGCAGAAGATAATTCTTATCAAATAGTTGATTACCCTGAGGACAAAAAACTACAACTTCCTGAAAGTGATTTATTTTGTAGCATGTCAGAAGAAAGTTGTCTTCATACTATTTTTAATGCTGAGCAAGCAACGATTGAACATTTATCTCAACAACATGCAACGTTGTTATCTCGTGCCAAAAAATTTCATGAATTTGGCGAATATAAAACATTAACAAAACCAACATTAAACGAACTATCTCCTCCGTTTGAATATTTAAAAAAAGCAGAATATATCAATATACTCAACGCTATTTCAGTGTATAAACAAGGACATTCTCAACAAGCAGTTTCGTTGTTATTAACTCAGTTTTCAATATTACGAAAGTCATTAAAACAACAAGATAGCCTTATCGGGAAAATGTTTTTACTCATAACAATGTCAGATGTTGTTGATGCTGCGAGCATCATTATATCTAAAGAGAAAATAGACGTTGATGTTATTCCTGAACTTACTCTCGCAGAAAAGAGTTTTGAAATGGTAGCGGCCCGTGAATTTGCTATGGGATATTATTTATTTAAACAGTTAGATAAATCTCCTGAGCTTTTTGAAATAGGCGGTGATATTCCCGAATGGTATGTACGCATGATTTACAAACCCAGCATGACCATTAACGCAACAATTCCTTTTTACCTAAGAGTAGAACGACTTGCGACGCTGTCACCAACACAATTCACTAAGGAAATTAAGCAACAAATTCAGCCAACAACCTCAAAAATTCGAAACTATGTCGGTAATGTATTACTTAATATAGCATCGCCTAATTTTGATGAGTATATTGCAAGATTTATCGATTTAGATGCTAAGTTAACTATGTTTAATCAATTACATCATTTTAAATATGATGTTAATGATATTAAAAATCCATACGATGAACTTAAAACACCTAACGTATTAGATAATATGATGTGCTTTGATGGACCATTTGAAGATAAACATCTGATACGTTGTTTAAGAATAAAGTTATAAAATTTAATCATTAATCAGTCATCAATGTTGTCGGTTATATTATCTATCAATGTATTAATTTAATATTATAAATTGGTATAACCGACAATGCTTAAGCTTCTTTTTCTCGCCTTAACAATAGTCATGTTGCTAGACTAGCAGGCAGGACTTATGTCCATTCTGATGTGAAAAAAATTCTGCTTAATACGTATAGTAATTTAAATATAATAATGCCAGACACTGTCTATAAATATGCCGAAACTGGATTTGAGAATGGTGGTAAATTTCGTCCTCATAAAACTCATCAAAATGGCTTATCGGTAGATTTTATGACGCCAGTAAAAAATAAGAACAATGAGTCAGTTCATTTACCATGTCGATTTTAAAATTCCGTGTTTATAAACATCGACTTAATAAATAGATTAGAATATCTTGAGATTAAATAGATTAGAGTTGTTTGTTATTAAATGCATTAACTAATACTATCGCTGATAAAAGAATTAAGGCACTAATAACATGAATGATAAAAACGATGAATATGGCATAAATGATAACTCTTACATTGCTGCTGGAAAGTTACCAGGTATAACCCAACTCGTTAATGAGTTTTATCAAAATATGGATGAATTTTCAGAGTCTAAAAAAATTAGAGATATGCATTCAGCCGATTTATCTAACTCACGCACTAAGCTAACGTATTTCTTATCTGGTTGGTTAGGTGGCCCTAAATTATATGCGGAGCACTTTGGCGGTATTAATATTCCCCAAGCACATAAACATTTAACAGTTGGTGTTGAAGAAAGTGAAGCATGGCTGTTATGCATGCAAAAAGCTGTCGACAATCAACCTTATGAAAGTGCGTTTAAAGTATATTTAATGAAGCAACTACGAGTGCCAGCAGAACGAATTAGAATGGTATCTGGCTCTTAATAAAATTCAAATTAGCCATTAATTTAGAGAATCATACTTAGGATGAGTAAAAAATATAGTGGTTCTTGTTTATGTGGCGGCGTTACATTTAGCGTCACTAACTTTAATAAACAAGCCGCAAATTGTTATTGTACAATGTGTCGTAAATTTCATGGGGCGGCTTTTGGTACGCTTGTTGGTGTTAGTGACTTAACATGGCTTGACGGTGAGCACTTACTTAAGCACTATACAGCTAATAACGGTACTATTAGAACATTCTGTAATGATTGCGGTTCTAGTTTAGGGTTTCGAGTGAAAGGCGCCTTACTAGAAAATATAGAGCTTGCTATTGCCACGTTTGATGAAGAAATTCCTGTCACAATAGATGCTCAAATATTCACAAACAACAAAGCGAATTGGAGTCATTTATCTAATGATTTGCAAGTGCATCAGGAAGCACGTGTTATTTATAAATGTTCTACATAACTTTCACATAGTGCATTATCTCTATTGAGATTTAATTAAGGTTAAATATACGGATATGTTTAAATCAATTTTAATGAGTATTATAATGTTCTCGCTACTATCTTGCACTAGTACTCCACAGACTAAAAAAAATTACCCCAACCTTGTCGAAAGTATCTCTACATCCAAAAATTATGAGCTTATTAAATTAATTGACGGCAGTATTCGTTCTCTTAAACACCATATTGAAAAGAAACAGATAATAATTTCTTCAGGTAGTTATTTATGGAAATTAGATGAAAATGGACAGTTGGTAGATAGCATACATAGCTATGGTAAATGGGAGGTTTCTGGTTATTACTTTGATCCTGAATTTTACATAGACTGGATTCATACTGGTGATAAAAATAAGAAAAAGTACCAACATTCATTAGATGGAAATACCTATTCTAACCAACAATTAATTAGCCTATTTGAACAAGCCGATATTGTAGAATTTGATGAATTTAAAGACACCGCTTACGCTTATTTAATTAATGGCGATGATAAAACGGTTATTGATATTTCGAATAAACGTGACTCCATAGGTTCTTTTTGTGATAACTCTCGAGTTAAAGGTTCAAATTGGGTTGAAACGTGTTTTAAAGGTTTTGATAAAACTTTTCAAGCTAATATTTCCCCTTTAAAGAACACCTATCAATACAAAAGTGAATCGCGTCCAATCAGTGTTGATGGGTTTAAAAGACGAAAATATTATTTAGAAGAAGGTTTAGGTATTCATATTCTTAGCCATGCTTTATATCCTTTTATAAAAGGCTATGGCGGTGAATTACCTGGCCGTTATTGGTTTGGCGACGCTTTAGTCAACTTAATTCATAATAATGAAGCTCTCTCTTTTCGTGTCATTGCTGATAACCAGTCGCATAGAAACTCTACCGAAGATGAAATCAATTTTAGCAATTTACATGTTTATGAAATCCCCAATGAACCCGATTTAAAAATACTAATATTAACTCACCTTCCTTATCGATATTCCGCGACAGAAGACAATATAAATCATTTATATGAAGATAATGTTGGGCTTTATATTGTTAGAAAAAAAACGACATCGAGTCCAACCAAAACTAATAATCAACCTTGGTTATTTGACATAACAGGCATAAATACAATCGGTGGTCACGACACATGGGGGAAAATAAACTTTAATGACCGGAATGTACCTCAAAAATTCTACCGATTAGGTAAACGTATTAAAGTGCCTGATGAAGCGACAGTCTCATCAGCGGCACAGCCTCAAGCTTTTTATCATTTACCAACCAATTTCACAGTTAATTTAAAAACGGGGTATTATAAATCTGTTTTTAAACTGCACGTTAATCAACAAGAAATAGCTTGGTTTCACACCCCTGATAATTACACCAAATTACAACTTGCTGTAGATTTGGACCCACAAGAACTGCAAGCAGCGGTGAATAAATTATTAGAAGGACAGTCAAAGCGTAAATCAATTTCACCACTGAATTTACAGTTAGCATTTGAGGAAATAAATAAAAGAGAAGCAAGACTAAAATTAACTGTATCTCTGAAAGGAAAATCAATTACGTTAACGCAGCAAAAAGTGAGTTATCCATTACATAGCAGTGCCAAAATAGAACGTGCAAAAGTAAAAGCATTACACAACGAAATATTTGAACAAGAAATGCCATTAAAAGAGGCATTGGTTCGTATAAAAGAATTGTCTAAAACAAAAGAATTTACTCAGGAATATGTACCATCAATTGTTCTTTATTTAGCAGCTAAAATATCAAATAAAGGCGTTAACTTAGATGAAGGATATCAAATAATACATATTTATAACGATTACGTTTTTCCTTTTATTGATCTAAACAACACGACAGAAATGATTATTTACAATCATTCAGTTATTGCTAGTCAAGGATTAGTAGCGGGTATTATAGGTAAAAATGACAAGATAACATCCATCGTTATTAATACATTACTGGGTACCAACTTTGATATATCAACACATAACAATGGGACATTGGCTTATAACCTAGCTTGTTTTTATGCACTTAATAACAATAAAAGTGAGTTACTTGTGGCAACGAAAAGAGCAAGAGAGTTAGGTAAACCTATCGAACAATTCACTAAAGATACTGATTTTACATACTACCGAAAAGACAGTGATTTTCTAAAAATATTAAATACTCAATATGAAAATGAGTCAAAGAAATAACATGTTAGCGATTGCTGCAATTTTATTACTATTTATTGGTTGCGTTCATTCTTACTTGGGTGAACGTTTCATACTCATTCGACTGTTTAAACAAGAATTACCTGTCTTATTTGGCTCTACTGTTTTTACCAAGCAAACGCTTCGTTTTGCATGGCATTTAACGACAGTTTCATGGTTTGGCTTTGCAGTTATATTATTAATCTTACACTTTGATGTGTCGAATTTAACAGCCGTATTGTTATACATTGTTGGCGTGGTGTTTACTATTAGCGGCGCATTATCTTTTGGTTATACAAAAGGTAAACACTATTCATATGTAGTTTTTGGAATGGTTGCGTTAATTTGTTTTTATTATGCGTATTTAGGAACATAAGGAAAAATTATTCCTTATCCCTACTCCTCCCAATCATCAAAATGTTCGATTAGATAATCAATTGCTAACCTTGCTCTCATGGGTAAAAATCGGCGATTTTGATATACAATCCAACTGCTAGAACCTTTGCTCCAAAATGGTTCTAAGACAGGCACTAATGCGCCTGTTGCTACCGATTTATTGAAACTACTTTTAGGCATATAAGCGATGCCTAAACCTTGCTCACAAGCATCAACAACACCATGTGCATTATTACTTCGCCAGCGACCTTTTACTTTTATATTTTCTAGATTATTGTCATCATCAAATAACCAATGATCATTATTTGAAATGATACAGCTGTGGTTGATTAACTGCTTAGGATGTTTAGGAGTACCGTTTTGTTGTAAGTATTGTGGACTAGCTACTGCCATCATTGGGCGGTCTGCTAGTTTACGAGCCACCAGCCCTGAATCAGCCAACTTTCCATAGCGAATAGCGAAGTCGATTCCATCTTCAACAAAATTCACAATACGGCTATTAAAATCTAATTCTATGGATAAATCAGGATGAAGTTTAGCAAACTCCATTAATGCAGGAGCAACAAACTCTTCAACAAACGTACCAGCACCACTAACCTTTAATGTGCCACTAAGATGGAATTGCTGCTGACTGATTTGCTCATTAGCTTGTTGTAATCCCACAACGAGATCTTTGCATTGTTGATAATATGCAGTGCCAGATGGCGTTAAACTAACAAGTCGTGTGGTTCTAGCAAATAACGCACAACCGAGTCGCTGTTCTAATTTAGCTATCTGACGGCTCACATGACTCGTGCTACATTTTAATTGCTTGGCTGCTGCTGAGAATCCTTGAGTTTCAGCGACAGCAACAAACTCAATAATACCTTCAAAATTATCCATTACACTTCCTATTACACTTTCTGCTTATACTTTCTACTCATTAATAAGTTGCCTATCAGCCGTTAATAAGAAACCTATTGTTGTTATATAACAATAATGATTTGCTAATTTGCTATATTAACATTCTGTGAGCAAACAACTACACTCTAACTATATTCTTAGATACGCTCTCACTTAAGAATGAAAAAACAGTTAAACAATTACACTAAATTATCATTAAGGACATTCACATGAAAAAAGTACTTATTCCTGTAACAAATCACGCAACACTGGGTACAACCGATGAAGCAAACGGTACCTATTCTCCTGAACTGACTCATGCATTAGATGTGTTTAATGCACAAGGTATTGCATATGATATTGCTTCAATTAAAGGCGGAAAAGCACCTGTATATGGCACTGACATAGAAGATGATGCTGTAAACGCTGCTATTGTGGCAAGTGATGATTTTCAAAATCGTATTAATAATACAATTCCAGTATCACAAGTAAATATTGCGGATTATGACGCTGTATTCTACCCAGGTGGTTTTGGCTTGTTATCAGATCTTGCAACTAACGAAGAGTTTGCTGCATTAAGTGCTAAGCATTATGAAGATGGCGGCATTATTGCTGCGGTATGTCATGGCCCAGCTGGTTTATTACCTATCACGTTATCAAACGGTCAAAAGCTAATTGCAGACAAATCAGTGACTGGCTTTACACGTGAAGAAGAAATTGATTACGGCACTATTACTAACATTCCATTTTTATTAGAAGAGTCACTAGCACGTAATGCTGGTCGTTATAATAAAGTACAACCTTGGAATACATTTGTTGTTGAAGACGAACGTGTGATTACAGGACAAAACCCTGCAAGTGCGCATGCTGTTGCACAAGCAATTGTTAAACATCTATAACGGCTATTTGGTATAGATTACAACGTTAGTTCATGAGCACTTATTAACTATATATAAGTGCTCATTATTTGAATTTAAATATATCTGAATGACTACTACAAATTTTTATTCATCAAAAAAAGCATAAGTTCTTGTCTCAATACTTTGTCTTGGCTTGGTTTTTTCATTTTGATTAGAAAGCGCAAAAGCTGTGTGCATAGCAAAACGAGACTGAGATTCATCGCTATCAAACCCTTTGATTAATATCGCTTCTTGCTCGTTCATTTCAGGATAGTAATACCACTTTTGATTTGGATTCTTTTTAAGCGCAAAAATCTCCCCTTTATGTGTATCACCTGTATTCATATCATTAAAATGGATGTCAGTTTTGACTAGGTCTTTTGGATCTAACGTTGTTGCATCCATTAATGCCAAAGGATCTTTTTCTACAATACCGTCGATAGAACGCCACACATTAATTTGTATCATTCGTTTGCCACTAAATTTCTTTAATACATCTTCACCAAGCACTGACAACGCTCTACTTTGTCCTGTTTCAAACGTGTAATCATTATGAATATGATAAGCAGGCTGTCTGTTAGAATTTTTAATACCGCGGCGTACTGTGTGATCAAACACAAACACATCACTTGCCCCTGTTTCTTTTTTTACTAAGGCTTCAACATCATCATAATATGTTTCACTCACCGATTGAGTATCTAAAAAATCAACATTGCCAGGCGTAAACGTTACTAATTTAAACGCTTCACGGTTTAAACTAAAAGCGGCTTTATCATTGAGTGCTCTTGTGTCAGGTGTTCTGGCATTAATAATGTCAGTCTCGTGAAAAATATAATCATCGCTATACCCTTGAGATTCATCATGCCCAGAATAATTAACAACAGGGACAGCCGTTGAGTCATTTTTAATATAATGAAGTTGTGTTTTTTCTACAGAATATGTCATCACATTTTACCGATTGAATAAATAATAAAAAACAATATACCTACCAGTAGATAGCTAGTCTATTTATTTTTAATAAATTAATGAGGTAGCCATTTAATGTGTTAATTTTATAAGTAAATTAACTATTCAATATAGACGCTGTTTTTAATAAAAGTAATGATGAGGAATTAGATTAAATGACATTAACTCAGCCACTAACATCTCATGTTATAGAATTGATGAGTTGGTTCTCCAATGAAAAAGAATTAACTGACTGGTCTGGGCCAAATTTTAGATACCCTTATAATTTAACGACGTTCAGTGAAGACTTAAGTATGAACAACTTCAACTCTTTTAGTCTTACTTCTGATCTAATTGATTTGCCAGAAAATACTGATTCAACTAATAAATTATTAGCATTTGGACAGTATTACGAGCGTTTAGGAAAGTGCCATCTGGCTAGATTAATTGTTAATCCACAATATCGGGGGAAAGGTATTGCAGCGCAATTGATGAAACAGCTTGTTGATATAGGACTTAATGACTTACAAGTAACCACATGTTCGTTGTTTGTGTGGGATCATAATAAAAGTGCTATTAAGAGTTATCTTAAACATGGATTTACGGTCAGTGATTATCCAGAAAACATCCCCTTAAAAAATTGTTTATATATGATTAAGTAATACTTTACGCCGTATTACTTAATCATCGAACATTCAATTGGTGTCAAAATGAATATTGTAGGCGCAGTGAAATAGCATTACCTGAATCGACATTTATTCCGTCAAAATAAGTATTAGCTTTCGTTAAATCAGCCATCACTTTAAAGTTTTTATTAAACGTATAATTTAGACCAATGGCGTAGGTTTCAGCATCTTTAAATTCATTATTTAAAGCAAACGTACTGTAGCGACTGGTAATTTCCCATCCCTTTTTAGAACTATTACCAAGCACTCCATTTTTATATTTTCGATGCCCACCAGAGAATTGATAGCTCATCTGTAAATAGCCGCCTTCATAATCATGAGTTTCAACATCGCTACCAGATACAGTCGCTTGTTGCCATTCAGCCATTAATGTAAAGTTATTTTGAATCCATAACATCTCTAAGCTTTGTTGTGAAATATCATCAATAGATAACTTGTCACCTTCCAATAGTGAGTCCGAGAAATTAACTTCAAGTGTTTCATTAATTCTAAAATCGTTACCGTTGTTATCTCGCTCACTGAAAGCCACACCAACATGAAATAAATTATGATCATTTTGCCAAGGCACCCAAGCAATACGTCCTGTAATTGCAGATGTCGAATCTTCATCTTCAGGTTGGTAATAGCCTACTTTCCAATGTAGTGAAGGTAATTCACCGGCTAAACTTAAACCAAGGCTACGCCCTGGTGAAAGAGCACTGGTTACCATGCTACGTTCAATCATAAATGAATTTCTAGAACTCGTTAATTTTTCTAAACCGAAAGGCTCTTTTTGCTGTCCCAATGTTACATCTGCAAATGAGAAGCCACGATATTGAATATATACATCTTTAATATCAATATCACCGCCGGCAAAGTCTAATTGAAACTTACTCACCCAATCATCGTTAAACGTATATTTTAACTTTAATCTGGCTCGGCGAATATCTGCTGCGCTCTCGCCGGAACTATCAGATTCTTCGCCCCCCTCGACAAAGGCTGAGTCAAAATAATCATAATCTCCCATGATATAACCGCTAACATCGAAATTATCATTTTGCTTAGCTTGAGCATAACCACTACTCAAACAACAAAGTGACATAAAAGATATTGTTGAAACACGAGATAAAAAAGTCATATTAAGTCGCCTCTTTTTCATTACTCTGCTTATGTGATACGGCTTGTTTATTAGCTGTTTTATGGGGTAAATAGCTAACGCGAAGTTTGGCGGTATCTCTTAAAAAGTCGATATTTTCAATATCAACCTTCACGACATTTAGCCCAGTTCTTTGCTTTAAATCTGCGATTAAAATGTCCATTTTTTCTGGAGCTATATTTTCAATACGCTCATAAGTTACATCTTGTACTTGGTAGTTTTTAATAAAAATACTTGAATCAATAACAAAAGCTAATAAACAAACGGTGCCGTTTAGTGTTATTAAATCAACTAAGCTCATTTGCCCAACTGATGTTAACAATGCGATAGCAGTTACCAAGAAGAGATAGGTCATTTCTTTAATCGATATAGATTCGGTGCGATACCTCAGCATAGTAAAAACAGCAAACAAACCAAAAGCAAACTCCATCGACATATCTACGCCGTGCAGTAGGAATGTGATAATGAATACGCCGGCACCAAAAAGAACAAAAGATCCGGCAACAACCGAATTTTTACTCACTCGAAAATAACAGCCGTAACAAAGCATGCCTAACGACAATAGGTTAACGATAAAACGGGTAATAAAGGCAATGTCTAATTCAGTCATATTATAGATTCTCTACAAGTGATAAGGGATTTTGATTATTTAAATGATTGGTGCGTGTTAAAACACTTTTGAAACGGTTTGCTTTGAGGGTGTCTGGATACAATAAAGCGCAGCCCACGCAGTATTTACTAAACGATGCTGGGAACACATGATATTTACTCATCAATTGATAAAAAGGTGAGTTCTTTGATTTTTTACTTTGTTTTAATTCTGCAATAAAGAAGCCTGGTAAATTGACTTCATTTTTTCCATCGGTGCTTTTGTACCACAAATTAAAATCGAGCGTTAAGCGCTCTGCTTTCTCTTCATTAGCTAAAGCGATTCGTTGATAACCACTTTGTTGTACAACATTCAGGTTTAGGTTTTGACCATTCATTTCACCTTTTATGAAATCATTGCGGATGTTGTCGTTATTAATATCGTTAGAGATTTTAATGCGTGTTTTAATCGTTCTTTTCTTGTTATTTTTCAGCTTAACTTCTAAATATTCAGTAGCCGTATCAACATAACGTCTTTGACGAACTTTATAACGATTAAGCTTACCGTTATGATGTTCTGTATATAAGTCCATTTCAGGTGTGTCTAAATATTGATTCTGGTAGGTAAAACAACGCTTTCCATCAATATCTAACACTTTGTAGTCATTAGTTAATTGAGAAAGTAATGTAGGAAGAAATGACATCGGTAGCATAAATTTACTATCGACTCGATTCATTAAATTTGCTTTCTTTAAATCAGTTAATTGATAACTTTCAAATTGAGCTAATGCTGATATGACTGGAGTTGGCAAACCAATATTCTGCAACGAAACGATATCTTCATTTGACGATTTCAATCGTTCAATAGACATGACATTATTATCTGCCGTATCTAGCACTGTAGAATTTGTAACTAACGATTCAATGTCATCTAGGAATTTTAATTGTGTAGGCATGTTGTCCTCTTATATTTAGATTAATATTCCATAAATAAAGGCTTATATGTGATACTTTCCACACAAAAACATCTGTCTCTATTTGTTAAAAATCAATAAATTAAAATAGTATTAAAACTGATAATTGAATAACTTCCGTTGCTATTTTCTAGAGACAAAACTACGATACAATTGATACGTGCAAACAAAATGCAAACAATAAGGATTATTACAAGAAGATGAAAATGTTAGAATTAAACGTAAATATTGTTGACGCTTTTACCGATGTAGCTTTCAAAGGGAACTCTGCAGCAGTCATTATTATTGACGAATGGCTTCCTGTGCAATTAATGCAATCTATTGCCATGGAACATAATTTGTCTGAAACAGCCTTTGTTAAACAGGTTAATGATGATCATTTTGAAATACGTTGGTTTTCTCCAATAACAGAAGTCGATTTTTGTGGCCATGCAACCTTAGCGGCTTCCTTTGTAATTTTTAACGTGCATCAACATTTAAAAACCATCAATTTTTACGCAAAAGCTGTTGGTGATTTATCAGTAACTCAGCAAAGCGATGGTTATATTCAAATGATGTTTCCAAATCGCTCTCCAAAAGAAATTACAGATATTCCTCGTGCGTTATTAGACGGGTTATCAATCAAACCGGTGCAAGTATTATTAAACGATCAAGCTTATGTGGTGATTTATGACAATGAAGCAGATGTATTAGCGGTCGAAACGGTCAATGAGCAATTAATAAAACTAGCCCCTCATGATGTTGTGGTTACAGCAAAATCAGAAGAATATGATTTTATATCTCGTTATTTTTGGCCTGCAAACGGTGGAGATGAAGACCCTGTAACCGGATCTATTCATACAGGTTTAGCACCTTACTGGACTGAAAAACTCAATAAAACAGACTTAATCGCTTATCAAGCATCTAAACGTGGTGGAAAGTTGTTATGCCGTGTAAGCGATGAAAATGTCTATATTTCAGGAAAAGCCGTACAATATTTATCAGGTAAAATTACAGTTCAGATCTAATTCCAATACATCAAATACATAAGAAAGAGAAATGACATGCTAGCATTAAAACCTAATTGTGAATGTTGTAATACTGATTTAGCACCTGATGCTAACAATGCGTTTATTTGTACGTTTGAATGTACCTTTTGTTGTGATTGCGCTATATCGAAATTTAATTCGGTATGCCCAAATTGTTCAGGTAATTTAGTGCAACGTCCAATTAGGCCACCAGCTGCATTACTAAATAATCCAGCATCAACAACTCGTGTATTAAAATCACATAAAGCATGTGAAAAAAAATAACCCAAAGGTATTAACTATGAATCGCCGCGCTGTTCTTAAATTACTAGGAGCCACTAGTGCTGTTGCAATCATTGGTGGCGGTATGTATGAAGTTAATCGCAAACATCCTGAACTATCACTAGAATCAACATTAATTTTTTTAAAGCAACTAACACCAGAGAAGATAACATCAACCGGACAATGGCCATTAGCAAGAGCATTTGAACATTTAGCCCAAAGCATTGAATTTTCAATGATTGGTTATCCAATAATGAAATCGGAGTTTTTTCAAAACACAGCTGGTTCAATCGCTTTTTCTGTATTTAATGCTCGTGGAAAAATGAATCATGGGCTTGATGAAATAATTCCTGGTGAAGTTATTAGAAAAGTACCATTAACGGTTTCTCAAGCGCTAACGCGTTTGGTTAAATCATTAGAAGATTTCAATGGTTTTAGTGGTGTGTTAAAACCGCACTTTGCTTACGGTCAGTTAACTAAACAACAATACGCATTAGCACATGTCATGCATATTAATAATCATTTTGAAGAATTTAATACAACGTATTAGTTGATATACATATATAAAAAAAGCCGCTATTTCATCTGAAATAGCGGCTTTTTATTACTTGATACTGTCTTACTTATTTAATGCCAAGTTTAGCTAATTCTTTACCAGCTACTTTTGCAGATAATGGAATGTAACCATCTTTAGCAACAATTTTCTGACCAGTTTTAGATAAAACCATTTTTAAGAATTCACGGTCCATTGGTGCTAATGCTTTGTTAGGATGCTTGTTAACATAAACATATAAGTAACGAGAAAGTGGGTAAGTACCATTTAATGCATTTTCTTTAGTTGCTGCAATGTAATTAGTCCCTTTCTTAGCAAGTGCTACTGCTTTAACGCTTGATGTTTTGTAACCAATACCAGAATAACCTAGTGCATTTAACGAAGAAGCTACCGATTGTACAACTGATGCAGAACCTGGTTGTTCATTAACTTTAGTATTGAAATCGCCTTTACACAAAGCTTTCTTTTTAAAGTAACCGTAAGTTCCTGATACTGAATTACGACCGTATAATTGAATATCTTTACCAGTCCAACTTCCTGTTAATCCTAAATCACCCCAACGGTTAACTTCTTCACCGCCACACTTATGCGTTACAGAGAAAATACTATCAACTTGTGCAATAGTTAATCCTTCAATTGGGTTATCTTTATGTGCAAATACAGCTAATGCATCAATGGCTACACGAACAGGTGTTGGCTTGTAACCAAAACGTTTTTCGAATGCTTCAATTTCACGTGCCTTCATCTTACGGCTCATTGGGCCAAACTGTGAAGTGCCTTCCGTTAATGCTGGAGGAGCTGTTGAAGAACCTGCTGCTTGAATTTGAATATTTACATTTGGATAATTACGTTTAAATTCTTCAGCCCAAAAAGTCATCATGTTAGCTAAAGTATCTGAACCTACCGAAGATAAGTTGCCTGATACGCCTTGAGTTTTAACGTATGTTGGTAAATTGCTGTCTGTTAATGCTGCATTAGCCGATACCAAGAAACCAGAGGTTAATAAGGTAATACCGATATTGCGCGCTAGTTTTAATAATTTCATGTGTTACTCCGATGCTTTCGCTTAAATTAATTATCTGTAATTAATGATGTATGTTGTAAACGAGTGCTATGTTGCAAAAAGTTAGTGACAATTAGGTGACTAATATATGAAGCTTTTATGACATGTCATCTTTTTGCTTGTTTTTATTAATAAATGACACTATTCGCTCGTTATTAATAATAAAACTAAAACGACAGCCTTTACCCAAAGTACTCTTTATCGTTAAGTTAGATTGATGATTTTTCAATACATGCTTAACAATAGCTAAGCCAAGCCCAGTACCACCACTAGAACTTGATCGTGATTGTTCAATACGATAAAAACGCTCAGTCAATCTATTAACATGGATAGGTTCAATGCCGGGTCCATTATCTTTCACCATAAATTGAGCGCCATGAGGATGATGATTCCAGCTAACTTGGATGGAGCTACCATCAGGACAATAACGAACGGCATTAGTCACTAGATTGGCACAAGCACTATAAATTTGTGCTTCATCACCATACAAATCAAGTCCTTGTTCAACATCAAACGAAATAGTCATATCTCGTTCACCAATTAAACTGATGGCATCAGATTCCAACATGTCCAGTTGCTCATGCATATTAACCATGGTGTGTTTAGACGCCATATTAGAAAATTCTAATTTAGATAATGCTAATAATTGTTCGACCATTGATTGCATGCGTGTTGTTTGTTGACGCATTGCTTTTACAGCTTTATTACTACTATTATTTGGAGATTCAGCTTCATCAAATAACTCTAAATATCCTTGTAATACCGTTAATGGTGTTTTTAATTCATGGGACACATTGGCTACAAATTCACGGCGCATCTCTTCTAATTGATTCAAGCGAGTTACGTCACGAGAAACTAATAGATATTGATCTTGGCCATATTCAATAATGCGATTTTCTAACAAGATGTCTTCATCAACAGGTGATGGAATTAAGATGACTTGATCATATTCACGAGCTGCTAAATATTCTGAAAACTGAGGATAACGAATTAAATTATCTAGTCGTTGACCTTGATCCATCGGCCATTTTAAACCAAGCAGCTCTCGCGCTTGGCTATTACACCAAAGAATATTGTTGAATTGGTTATACATAACAACGCCATCAGGCAAAGCGTCTGCGCCTTGTCTGAATTCACCAAGGTTATTAATTAATTGACGACGACGGCGACGGTTACCTCGTTGAATGCTGTCGACACCATAATAGATATTGTCCCAGCTTGAGTTATTTGCTTGATGTTTCTTTTGAGGATTTTGCCATACCCAATAAACTAATTTATGAAATTGCTTAAGGTTAAATATAAATAACAAAAAAGTGCCGACAAACAACACTAAAAATAATTGAGATGACAAGCTACCTATAATAAATAGGCACAAATAAAAGCCGCTAAGTTTAGCGGCTACTTGTTTAAATAACTGGTTGTTTAACATTCATTATACTCTGGTAGAAAAGCGATACCCAGCTCCACGTACTGTTTGAACAAAATTTTCATGGCCAGAACCGCCAATTGCTTTACGTAAACGCCTAATGTGAACATCAACGGTGCGATCTTCAACATATACATTAGTGCCCCAAACATGATCTAATAATTGCTCTCGGCTATAAACGCGTTCGCTATGTGTCATGAAAAAATGAAGTAATTTAAACTCCGTTGGTCCAATAGGAATTGGAGTTTCGTTAAGACTAACCCGATGACCAACAGGATCAAGCACTAAACCTTGAACATCAATTAACTCTTCAAGTGCGGTAGGCATTGCTCTTCTAAGCACTGCTTTAATGCGGGCAATTAGTTCTTTTGGCGAAAATGGTTTAGTAATGTAATCATCTGCTCCAACTTCTAATCCACGAACCTTGTCTTCTTCTTCACCACGTGCTGTTAACATGATAATAGGTATATCTTTAGTTAAATCATTACGCTTAATTTCTTTGGCTAAATTGATACCATTACCACCAGGAAACATCCAATCTAGCAATATCAAATCAGGTACAGGTTCGACTAGTAAATCCGTTGCCGATGAATAGTCATGTGCTTCAATAACACCAAAGCCTTGTTGCTCTAATACAAAGCATAACATTTCGCGTATTGCTGATTCGTCTTCAACAACAAGTATCCTTGCACTCATATAACTTAAACCTATTAATGGTATTCAATGAAATCTATTATGGGTAAGTTTTATGACATTAATATGACTACAAGGTTACTAATTCTTATATTAGTCGTTTAAAGTGGCATAAAATCATAAAAAATTGCTAAATAAATAATACATCAAAAATGAAAATAATTGAACGTTTGTATAAATACTTACAGGCACAAAAAAACCGCCCTAAAGCGGTTTTTATTAACAGGTCATATTAGCAATAGCGGTTATTAGAATTTGAATTCCATACCTAGTGCTAAATGACTTTCTTCACTGTTATCTTCATACGAAAAGTCAGTGTAAAAAGCGGTTAATTTAACAGCTTTAGCCAGTTTGTAATCAACACCCAATGTAATAGCATCGCCATCTGCTTTGTCATCACCGTCTTGGTATTGAACTTTATAAACTGCTTTACCTACTTGGTAAGCGGCGTTTACTAAGAAACCATCGCCTTCTGAAGTACCATCAGATTTTTCAGAATCATTAAATATTGCGCCTAATTTTAAATCACCGATTTTTCCGTTCACTACTAAACGTGTTGTATCGCTACCAGCTACATCAGAGTCAACTGCAATAGCAGCATAAAGATTTGTTTTCTTAAGCTTTGCATCACCATACATTAATGCAATGCTAGTACCGTTTTTGCCTTCAGATTTTTCATTATCTTCAGCAACAAGTGTAGCAGCCGCAGTAAAACCATTAAAAGATGGTGAAATATACGTTAACGTATCATCTAAACGATTTTCACCAGTGAATAATGTTTTGATATCACCATTATAATCACTAAATAAATCTACTTTACCTTGTGAAAATTTTAATGCAGTGTCATTACGACCTAATAATACGCTACCAAAGTTACCTTTTAAGCCAACCCATTGGTTACGTTCTTTAAAATTTTCATCTTCATTATCAGCGACATCAACTTGCCATTCAACTTTGTAAATAGCTGTTAAATTGTCATCAATTTTAAGGCTACCCTTAACACCAATGCGAGATGCATTTGATTCTACATTCGTTGTACGATCAGCACCATCGTCATCACTTTGTAGTGTTACATTAACTTTACCGTATACTTTCACTAAATCACTAGCTATTGCCACATTGCTAAGTAATAAACCTGTTGCAACTGCAACTGCTGTTTTTGTAAATGTATTCATTTTCATTCCTAAATAAGTAGTAAGTTGTGGTATCAACCTTAAGTTGTGATGTAGTTTGCCTGCTAAATGTTACAAAGTTATGACAACCTAAAGTTTTTCCGCATTATCTTAACATTAATTTAATTTTACTATGACCATTACCACTAGAAACAATTTGAATACGTGTTCCGACACGCTCTACAAGCCCTTGAACATGAGAAATAATACCAATTTGTCGACCACTAGCTTGTAATGAATCTAAACAACTTAATGCTATTTCTAACGTATCAGGGTCGAGCGTACCGAAGCCCTCATCAATAAATAATGAGCGAATAGATGTTTGTAACCCTGTAAGAGAACCTAAACCTAGCGCTAATGCTAAGCTTACTAAGAACGTTTCACCACCAGATAAACTATCAATAGAGCGCACTTCGTCACCCATATCGCGGTCAATCATTTGTAAATCGAGTTCACCACTTGGCACTCTTTGCAGCGCATAACGGGGTGCTAGTTCTTTTAAATGATAATTAGCACCAATTAACATTTGCTCTAATGTTAGGCTTTGTGCAAACGTTCTAAATTTTGATCCGTTAGAGCTACCAATAAGCTCTTTCATTTCTAGCCATAATTGAGTCACATGTTGCTGTTTTTCTATTTTCTCTTGTAGCTCACCAAATAAAACCATACCTTTATTATGTTGTTGTAACTGTGAACGAAATTGAAATAATTCTTCATCCAATTGTTTTTCTTGTGTGGTTAACGTACTAGCCACCATACTAATTTGTGGATCGCTAGCATTCATAGGCGATGGTGCAAGTGATGAAAATTGCGCAAGCAATTGTATTTCACGCTCCGACAATTGATTAAGAATTAGTGTCAATTGATGTTGCTGTTGAGAAACAATCGCTTCAGCTTGATGAGTTTGTTGTAACAATTTAGCTTGAACTTGGCGTTGTTCAATAATCCAATCTTGTTCATAGGTTAATAGCTGCACTAATGCATCTTCATCCATATTAAGATTGGTTTGCCAATCACTCCATTGTTGATCAAGTGAGGTCAACAATTGACTAATTTCAGTGGTACGTTCGGTTGCTTGCGTTATCTGGCTTTGTATAACGAGTATATTTTGGCGATGATTCATTAAACTTGTATTAGCATGTTGATGCGCTATAGAAAGCTCTTGGTTTTGTTGTTCTAATTGTTGTTTAAATTGCTGAGGATCGTCGCCATCAGTCAATGTATCAAGTGTTTTTAATTGAAGTGTTAATCGTTGATTCTCTTGTTCAAATTGAACGTTAAGCGGCTTATATTGCCCTTCATAATGACTTAGTTTTTCGTTTAAAATAATTTGTTGCTGCTGAAGCTTTCCTGCTTTTTCAGATAACTGCTGTTCAATTAGTTGTGCTTGTTTATATAACTCAATTTGGGTATTTATTTCACGTTTAAAAGCGGCGACTTCAATATCCACAGATAAAATATCTTGCCAATTTACTCGATTAAAAATGCCTGTTAACGTGTTAATTCGGCTTATTTGACGTTGGTTTAATTGTTCAATTGATTGATTACTTAATATTTTATCATTATCAAAAGTAGCAAGACGTTGTTGCCCATTCATAATACTTTGATTAATAGTATCTAGTGTATGTTGTTGTCTCAACATTTCTTTTTCTATTTTTTGAGCTTGTAATACCCATTCCGATACTTGGCTAATTTGCGATTTTAAGCCTTCAATATCGTTAACGACTTTTGCTAATTGAGACTCGATTTCTCCTTGTCGTACTTGCGAAAGTTCTGAGATATTTAATTGTTGAATAAGCTGAATTAATTCATTCTTTTCATGAGTGAGATGCTGAACCTGTTCAGCTTTTTGTTTACCCATAACATCAAATTTTGTCAGCTCATCTTTAAGCTGAGCTGATTGCTGTTCTAATTCATAATGACGTTGTGACAATGAAGTTATCATGTCATTACCAACATTGTTATGACTCAACGGGTGATCACAGCTACCGCACAATGCGCAAGGCTGCCCTGCTACTAAGCTTTCTCTATGCTCGCTCAACGACATAACTTGCTTAGCCATAGCTAATGCATTTCCGGCTTCATTAACAATGGGAATATGCTGTTCATATTGATGTTTAGTTTGTCGGTAACTATTTCTAAGTTGAGTTAATTCTTGTTCAATCGACTCAATTTGTTGCATTTTTTGAGTGATCATCGTTTGATACTGCAGACCTTGAACAATGATCTGCTGTTCATTATTTAACTCAATATGAATAGCTTGTTGTTGCGATAAATCAGCTTCTAATACTTGTAAATTATTGTGCTTAAAACTTTGTGTAAATTCATCTAGCTGTAGATGATGTTGATGAATACTTTTATTTAATTCTTTAGCTTCAATTGATAACTCTGTTTCTTTTTCGAGTAACTCTTGGCTTTCTAAACGATTGTTTTCAATTTTTCGTTGATGTTCTAATATTTGAAATTTGGTATCACCGTATTGCTCAATATGTTGCTCAACAGCACCATGATGATGAATTAAAGACACCATATATTCTTGCTCAGCAAGAAAGTGTTGATTGTGTGCTAAATCAGTATTAACTGTTGTTAATTCATTATCATTGTTACGTTGTAATTCCTTTTGAGTCGTCATTAAAGCGTCAAGTTGCAGTAATTGGTTTTCTTGATTAGCTAATTGTTCTTTTAATGCATTAATTTCGATTGATTTAGTAATTGCCAATTCAATATCTGGTAGTTTCTTTTCATAATGACTTTGCGCTTGTTGTTTAAGTTGTTCAAGTTGAACAACTTGCTGCTCTATTGTTTCAAATTCTTTTTGGTCATTATGAAATTGCGTTTGTAAATTTTTGAGATTTTCGGTAAGTAAATGACCGTCTTTTTGATGTTGTTGGCGCTGTGCAAAAACAACTCGGGCATCTTGTGCTTGCTCTATTTTATCTAATATATTATTAATGCTTTCTTGTTGCTTAATATTGGCTAATGCATTAAGTAACGTATTTTTGCTATCTATGATTGACGCTTCTAACGCTTGGCGCTCAGCTAATTTTTGAGTTAACCAATCTAAAGATTGCTGTTGCTCATTTATCTTTTCAACTTTTTCATTAATATTGCCAATGTCATTGGATAACTGCTCTTGAGCATCTGCTGATAATAATTCTACATCGCCTAATTTAGACGTTAATAAAGCCAGTGCCTGTTCTTGGGTTTTAGAGCGCTCAAAAGCTTGTTTTGATAATTGTGAATACAGTTCTGTACCGGTTATTCGTTCAAGCAATTGAGACCGTTCTTTAGCGGGCGCTTTTAAAAAGGCGGCAAAGTCACCTTGTGCTAATAAAACAGAACGCTTGAACTGTTCGTAATTAAGACCAATTAATTCTTCAATTTTAGCTAATACTTCTGTTTTCTTTACGGCAAGCACTTGATTAGTTTGGCAATCAGTTAGCTGCATTTCTTGGGCTTGAAAACGACCTTGAGCAGAATTTCGTGCTCTTTTGACGCTCCATTTTGCTTGATACTTTTTACCATTGTCTAATTCAAAAACAATTTGAGCAAAACCACTAGCCGCACCACGCGTTAAAATATGGCGAACATCATTACTTTTTAATCGTTCTTTTTCTTCACTATCAGCATGACCAATCGACGCCCCACCACGACCGCTTGATGTAAAACGAGGCATAGCGTCAAATAAACTTAAACAAATAGCATCTAACAGGGTGCTTTTCCCTGATCCTGTATTGCCACAAATAGCGAACAAACCAGCATCTGCGAGCATGCCCGATGCAAAATCAATGTGAAATGGTGCAGCTAAACTTGCTAAGTTCTCGCCTTCAAGCGTAATTATTTTCATTATTTTCTAATTATTAGTCGGTTAATAACATCATACGATTAAGTATCTTGTTGCTGAGTATCATTTAATAAACTGGCAAAAGCATTAATATATTCTTCGGGGGGTTCGTCACCATATTGCTGACGATATTTAAGCGAGAAAACGTGCTCTGGTTGCAATTGGTCAAGCTTTTTACCATCAAAGGCTAAAGTCTTATTTTCTTGATTAAGATAGCTTGTTGATATTTTTACTAACCTAATAGGTTTATCCACCAGCGCTTTCATAATTTTATCTCGAAGCATTGCTTGTGGCTTATCTAATAACACTTTAACTTCTAATAATGGCTGTAAATAATGAGGTTTTTCTTCTAACGAAATAGAATTAAGCAGCGCTAATACATCATCTAATGGTTGAGCTTGATTAGGAACAGAAAACATATCTACGGTTCTAGGAATTAAGATGGGTGTAACAGATTGAAGCTGCCCGCTATTAAATTCTACTAATTTAACTTGATGCTTATAGTCTCGCTCTGACAATGACAACGGGATGATAGAACCACAATAATGAACGGCACGACCACCTAATTGTTGTGGCTTGTGCAAATGACCAAGTGCTGTGTAATTAAAATTATCTGCAAATTTTTCAATAGGTAATGCATGTTGATTACCTCCTAAAATGCGTCGTTCAGACATTTCACTTATCGTACTCGACACTAAATATGCATGTGCTATCGCGATACTAGCTTGGTCGTCAGTATTTTGTTGTGCTATTTCTTCTGCGAGTTGTTGATAAACACGTTCGACGCCTGCAATTAATTTATCATCGCAATCATTATCAATTGAGGCTAAATCTAAATCACCTGGACGTAAAAAAGGAACTGCTGCAACTCTTGCTGCAACCTTACCTGTTGAATCCGTCAATTGGATGATGAGCTTGTCAGTATCTAAACTATTATCTTCATGGCGAGGCAAAGACCCTATAAGGTTTATATCAAATGCTTTTAATAAATGGTCAGGTGCATCCAACTTACTAGGAGAATCATGATTACCAGCAACTAAAATCAAATCGAGTTGGGGCAATTGTTGCTTCACTTTAGCTAAAAATTGATACAACAAACGCCATGCCCATGCCGGTGGGTTGGCTGTATCAAAGATATCGCCAGCCACGATTAAGGCATCAGCTTTTGTTTCTTGTAATGTATCAAATAACCAATTGAGAAAAACTTGTTGTTCATTCTCTCTCGATATACCTAACAATTGATGGCCTAAATGCCAATCAGATGTGTGGATTAACCGCATAATATTCCTTTAATATAACGAAGGTTGTTGCTATCTTTAAAATAGTATCTACTACTTTTAATGCTAAATACGATTTTTATGTCATTATAAGCTAAACAAATAACACGTATAGAATAATACTTACTACTAATAGATTTTAATGCTGAGTATTAACATACAATAATCTAATTAAAGACAACCCAAAAAATAAAGGTAAAGACATGGCTACTGTTAGTATATCTAAACAATTGTTAACTAAGGTTATATTGTCTTATATTTTATTAACTGTAAGTATAATGGCATTACAAGTAGTCTTTAGTTACGTTTCAGTTAAAAATGAAATAAATGCTGAACTAAAACAACTAAAAGAAACAATTGATGTAAGTTTAAGCCAAGCTATTTGGGAAATGAATGATCCCCAAATAGACGCTATAGGCCAAGGTTTATCAAACATGAACTTGGTAAAAGCGGTTGTTATTATTGGTGACCAAGGCGAAGAACGCTATCAAATTGGCTTACCTGTAGAAAGAACACTAGATTATACTCAACTCAAAAAAGATGATGCGGTAGAAATTGAGCATTACTTTGGTTTTCATGGTGCTTTAGAATTTAACGCCGACGGTTATGGAACAGAAAATCAAGGTTACAATATCGGTAGTATTGTCATACTTTCAAATAATTCAACTGTGTACAATGCAGTGTTTACTGAAATGATGTTTCCGATGATAAGTGTATTTTTCAGTATTATTTTACTGAGTTATGTTATTAAACGATTATTTCATAACTTATTAACGACTCCCTTGGAACAATTAAGTCATAGTATTATTGAAATTGATTTAAATGATCTAACCCTATCTAAATTAGCCCCTTCGAGTCATCAAGAAGACGAATTAAGCATATTATCTAATTCATTTAATTTAATGCTCGACAAGCTCACTGAATATAAAAATCATTTAGAACTTGCTCAAGATGAATTAGTCAATGCGAATAAATTACTCGACCGTCACAATTTATTACTTGAGCAAGAAGTTACTAAAAAAACTGCAAATTTGAGTCATGCTATAAATGAGTTAGCCCAACAAAAAAGTGAACTTGAAGATAGTGAGAAAGAGTTACGTTATTCTTTATCTCAATTAACACTAGCACAAGACCAATTAGTTCAATCTGAAAAAATGGCTTCGTTGGGAAGTTTAGTTGCTGGTATTTCTCATGAAATTAATACACCTGTTGGTATTGGTGTCACTGCGGTTACTTATTTAACAGATTGTGTCTCTAGGTTAGCTAGAGATATTGATCAAAAAACGCTTACTCAAACCAAAATGAGCAGCTTTATTAATGATGCTAATGATAGTTGCGCTTTATTAACGTCTAATTTAAATAGAGCCTCAGAGTTAATTCAAAGCTTTAAAGGTATTGCTGTTGATCAAACCAGTGAAGCGATACGCGATGTTAATGTGGTTAGTTACTTAAAAGAAGTTATTACGTCATTACAACCCAAGTTAAAACAAATAAAACACACCATTAATATAAACAGTGAAGAAGATGATATTATTTTGAATTGCCGTGCAGGTGGTTTGTCGCAAATATTCACTAATTTAGTTCTAAATTCGGTCATTCATGCATTCGAAAATATAGATGAAGCTGTTATCACTTTTTCTTTTCGTACTGACAACAATAATTTCTACATGACTTATCAAGACAATGGTAATGGTATTGACGAAAAGAGTCTTGAATTACTGTTTGAACCTTTTTTCACCACTAAGCGCGGTCAAGGTGGTAGTGGCTTAGGAACACACATACTCTACAATCTAGTCACACAATCATTTCAAGGTGAAATAAGCGCTCAAAGTGTACTGGGTGAAGGCTTAAAATATGAGATTAATTTTCCAATTAAACAAATATCATAAATGAGCATTTGCTAAGCCGTTGGCTTTTACATAAACTCGCTGACATATTTTAAATAGTAAAAGTGACTTATTATGTGGTTTAAGAACCTAATTGTTTATCGGTTATCAACTCCGATTGAATTATCAGAAGATGAATTAGAAACACGCCTTGAAGAATTCGCTTACCGACCATGTACAAGCCAAGAAAAAAGTAAATATGGTTGGTCAAAGCCAATGGGTAAACATGGGCAATCATTGCTACATGTTACTGACGGTAATATTTTATTATGTGCTAAAAAAGAAGACAAAATGCTACCAGCATCTGTTGTTAAAGAAGCACTTGATGAAAAAGTTGAGTTAATCGAAAATGAAACCTCTCGACCAGTAAAGAAAAAAGAAAAAGACGCTTTAAAAGAAGAAATTGAACACAGTTTATTGCCCCGTGCATTTTCTCGTTTAGGGACAACGTTTGCTTATATTGCTCCTAAAATGGGTTTAATTATTGTTGATGCATCAAGTCACAATAAAGCAGAAGATTTATTGGCGTTATTACGTAAATCAATTGGTTCTCTAGCTGTGCTACCAATGCAAAGCAAATCATTAGTTGAACAAACAATGACAAGCTGGTTGAGTGATGAAATTCCAACTCACCCATTTGAATTACTTGAAGAAGCTGAGCTTAAAAGCCCATTAGAAAATGGTGCAATTATTCGCTGTAAAAACCAAGATTTGATTTGTGATGAGTTAAAAGCACACATCGAAAATGGTATGTTTGCAGTAAAAGTAGGTATGCAATACGCGGAATCTCTTACTTTTATTCTCAACGAAGATTTAACGATTAAACGTGTTAAGTTTACGGATGTTGTTCTTGAACAAAAAGACGACCAAGATAAAGAAGATAAAGCGGCTTGTTTTGATGCTGACTTCGCTATTATGGCTGGCGAATTTGAACAGTTTATTCCTGCTTTATTAGATGTATTAGGCGGTGAAGAACGTACTTCAGCAGAATAATACAATGACGTGTTAGTTATATTGATAACTAACACGTCACATTAATACCTCGAATCAGCCTATCAACCTTACTATCAAATAACTAAATAATGACACCAAAACCTCCTATACATGTAGTAATTGTTGATGCATTGAATTTAATCAGGCGCATTGATGGTGCATTACGTGGTTTTTCCAAAACAGAAACAATTGACGCTAAACAATTAATAACATTGTCCAAGCAAGCCTTAAATAAGTTAATCAAAGGGCATCGTCCTTCACATATTGTTGCTGTTTTCGATGGTGATGGTAATAACTGGCGTAAAGAGTTTTATCCCGATTATAAAGCTAATAGAAAGCCAATGGCTGATGACCTTAAAGCATTATTACCTGAAATAGTAAGCCAATGGCAAGCTGAGGGGGTTAATTCAATTATACCTGCGCATGATGAAGCAGATGATCTTATTGCAACCATCGCTCATAAAGTCGTACAGCATAAAAATCAATGTACTATTGTGTCAACTGACAGTGGTTTTTGGCAATTGATTACTCAAGGAATTAATATTTGGGATCACTTCTCTGGCCAATGGGTTCATCATGAACAAGTTTATAAGAAATTCTCTGTAAGGCCTCAACAGCTTATCGATTATTGGAGTATTGTAGGTCAAAGCGGTAACAAAATTCCCGGCATTAGTGGCATGGGACCTAAAGCCGCACTCGCTATTTTAGCTGAATTTGGCGATCTTAAAACGGCATTCTCTATTGATAACCCTGAACATAAGTTGATTACTAAATTACAAAAAAATAAAGAACAAGCACAATTAAGTTATCGACTTGTTTTACTTAAGCAAAATATTGCATTAGGAATAAATCTACGTAACTATGCATATATTGCCCCGGCAAAGGGAATGCCATTAAAATGAATGAACCAATAGCGCCATCATCTATTTTTTTAAAATGTCGTGAACAGCAACAACAGCTTAATACGGTATTTACACAAGTTTCAAATGAGTTAACCATTAGTGCTATTAACCGTTTAAAAGCACAAGTTTTATTATTAAGTGATTGGTTATTTACGCTTTCAGAGCAGAATTCCGACGTTGTACTTGCTCAAGCATTAGGCCATCCTTCATCTTTATTACCGCATACTAACCAAGCATTTGTTGCTGCTGTTGTCATGGCTAAATTTACGCATAGACTACATTGCCATGGACAACATGGCAGGCTCTTAATTAGTACCGCTTTAACTATGAATATCAGCCTTTTAATAAATAATAACGGCCTGTCTGTTGCTTTACATAAAAATCCAAAACTAAACACCGAACAATTAAAGCAATATCAACAATATCCATTAATGAGTACTCAATTTTTAAATAAGCATCAAATTATTGATAAGTCAGGATTACATTGGGTATTAGGCCATAAGGAATTACTTGATGGCAGTGGTTTTCCAGCGCATATTAAACAACATAAAATACCATTTAATATGCAGTTATTAGGTGTAATAGCTAAGTTTTCAGAACTAACATCACCTAAAGAATACCGAGTTCCAGCAAGAGTAAAACAAGTGATGTCTTACTTATTAAAACACCAGCATCATTTTAATATTCACTTAATTCAACACTTCATCAGTTTGATTGATAAGCCATTACCTGGATTTGTTTATACATTAAATAAAACACAGTCAGCATTAATTATTAATAATGATGTTTTAAATGATGAGCATAAATATGTCGTATTTTCGATTGATGAAGGCGCGTTAAATTTAGCTGAAAACTATCAAAAATCTCCCACTGACTATCAACGTCAGTACATAACACCGCCATCAAGCATAACTGATCGTATATTAGCTAATTACTTAAATGAATATTTAGACGAACCTGTTAAAGATATTAGTGACCAAACTCAGCGTTTAAAACCAAATAAAAATCTCAGTCTATTATTAACTGAATTAGATGCACCTTTACCTGATAAAAATATAATTAATACCTTAATTTCGCAGCAACCCATTTTGGGTGATCGCTTGATAGAGCATCTGCAAAAACAGTTTCCAACGAGCCAATTTAATAACAGTTACCACGCGATGCAAATGATTGGATTTAATCAAGTACATCCCTTATTAAGCCGATTAGCGCTAGATGCTCAGTTGAGTCATTTTCATTTCTCTACAGCCGTAGATTTACAACAGAAAATAAATATCGCTGTTAACATAAGTCAAGCGATTGGATTTTCATGTCGCCATATACTGCCTAATCAATTAGCCATGTTTACACAATTAAACTTAGCGCCTCTATATTTAGAACATAGAGTTATTAATGGGCAACCTAGAAAAAAAATATCATTTAAACACTGTACTATCCATCATGGTTTTAGCTTGGCAGGCATGAATAATACGCCAAAACAGCAAAAAATAAGTACTGCATTAACTAAAATGTGGGCACCAAAAAAATTATTTATCAACGCATTAGCTTGTATAGCACAACCGGATTTACCACGCCCAGCAAAAGAGCGAGAGTTAATTGCAGGATTTGAATTGGCTATCTATTTAACGCACAGCATATTTCATGACGTTGTATTAACAGAGAAAGAACAGGATAATCATTTTAAAATGATTTGTCGGGATTTGAAATTAACCACTAAAGATATAACTGAGTTACAACAAACAGCGTTAACTATTCATCCATTTTGTTCTTTATAGTCATCAAATTATACGTATAAAAAAACGGTTAACTTATCACTAAGTTAACCGTTTTTATTAGAACACTAATGAAGACTAGCGAGAACGAGACTCTAACAGCTCTATAGCTACAGTGACTTCTTCACGATCATGATATAAATGCTTACATTGCAAATTATACGTTAAACCTGCTTTACGTAGCTTAGCTTCAATTAACTCTAAGCATTTATACACTTCAAAAAATCGCTTTTTCATCGGTAGTTTTAAATTGAAGATCGTCGCTCGGCACCAATCATTAACTAACCAATCAGACATTAAATCAGCCACCATGATTGGCTTTTCGACCATGTCACAAATCATCCAATCAACCGTTCTTTCTGGTTGGAATTTAAAACCATCGGCCATCAAATGAGTAACTTGGCCTGTATCCATTAATGATTGAGCCATTGGACCATTATCAATAGCTGTTACAAATAAACCACGACGTACTAACTGATAAGTCCAACCACCGGGACAAGCGCCTAAATCAACACCAGTCATACCTGAATGCATACGTTTTTCAATGGTATCTTTAGGTAGGAATAAGAGAATAGCTTCTTCTAATTTTAGCGTCGAGCGACTTGGCGCTTCACTTGGAAATTTTAAACGAGCAATACCCATAAAGAATGGCGAATTATTTTCTGGATAAGAATACCCTAAATAACCATTACCAGAATCTAATAACATAAGATGCATTACAGGCTTTTTGTTATGTTCTTTAGGCGTTAACGTTCCATGCTTACGTAATGCG
>CALJMY010000077.1 GCA_937981905.1 uncultured Enterobacterales bacterium | reverse complement strand
ACATTAAGGCATATTTTAAAAAACTAACGCCTAAAAAATCAGGCGGTTTAGGGTAACCAAAGCGCCCTATGTTTTTTTGGCTCCAACGTAATAGATCATCCAAATTACGTGGTGGTGTTTTCGTGGCTAATTCATCGTAATAAAACGTAAGCGACGCTTGCCCCCATGGCGATTCCATACCTTGCGTTGGCACGCCAAAGTCTAGTATTACTGCAGGATTATTATCAGGGTCTGTTAATGAAAAATTAGGTAATTGATTGGCCCAGTTTTTTAATAAGAGGGAGTGTTGTGCCATAGCTGCAAAGTTAGCACCATTAATCCAGATTAGATCAACACTACCTCTAGTATTATTGTTCGCTGTTTTCTCAGCTAATACACGACTCACCGCTTCACTTGTATTGCTCAGTTTCACGTGTTTTAAATTAATGTTGTATTGGTTTTTTACTTGTTGTGATACCCATTGAATATAACTATTTATTTGAGGGTCACCACCCCAAGCATGAAAAAATACCTCATTGTTTTTTCCAGCCTGTTCAACACTATACCAATCAGTATTAGTATTAGATGCTTGTTTCTGATTACTGTTTAACAATACATTATTAACAGGTGTATGATTAGAAGGTTTGTTATTAGCAAGCGCATTAGTGGAAAGTCCTAACAACACAAGGCTAAACGTTAGGTTTACTAAGACGAAAAACGCGATATAGCTAAAGCCATATCGCGCAATCGTTTTGTCATTGCTTACCTGACACTTAAGGTTGAGCATTCAAGCTCCAATTGTAGTCCAAATACTTAATTTTCATGTCTTCACTTTTAAGTGATTTAAGTTGAACTGGTGATAATTTTAACGCATCGCTATAATGTACTAAAAACTCTTCTAAAGAATATGAGTCTTTAAAACCTTGTGCGAAATCATCACCGTACCATTTAAAAATAGACGATAACTTTAACGTGTTTTTATTAGCAATATTACGTGTTGTATCTGATAAAAAACGAATAGTTTGTTCTTCAAGCTGAGCATCTAATTTATCACTAGTATATGCTTGGGCACGTAATGCAGGACAACCGATACTTGCACAGTTAACCGCAAAATGAATACGTGGGTCGTTATATTTTAGCTCGCCGTCATCATCAAGCGCACCTCGAATTAACTCATGCTCTATATCATTAAGACTCAATGTTTTACCAAATAAAGGAATAAAAGACTTATTCCAAGGCGAAGTAAACATGCCGCCTATATCTTTAATTGATTTAAGTTTTTTTGACTTATCAGTTGGTTGATTCATTAAAATAAGCTCAACTGTCCATGCATTATAAGCATTAATCAAAAAAGCTAATTGTTTAGAATTGCTCCAATGATCAAATTCACTCTTTTTAATAGCCGTTAACGAGCTTAAATAAGCTTGCAGCTCAACATGTTGCTTTTGCATACCAATATAATCAACAGCCGTACTATGACCATTATTAACAGGTACTACATAACGACTCACTAAATTATTCCATAAATCATGCATATTATTAACTTCACCGGCATTCAATTCATGGCTAATGACTTGACCACTAGTTGCATTAGTTTTTGTTTCATCAGTCAGATGATGTGCTCCAACCTCACTGCTTACTGTTAACACAGTAAATAACGACATAAGAGCAACAACATTTAATAATTGTTGTTTTAACATTTAACTCAATACCTTATTTAATAATTTATTCTAAAAAACCTTAACACTACTAGATAGCTATTCGATAGATATCTAGTAGGAAAAATAGAGGGTTAACCTCTACGCCATGTGTGATATTTCTCAAGCCATTTCAATACGGTTTGAGGTGCATGATTACGTTTCCATTCACCAGCAGCGTATTTATTACCCTCAGCCCATGTTGGATAGCTATGAATAGTGCCTAATATTTTATTAAGGCCTAATCCATGTTTCATCGCTAATACAAATTCAGCAATTAAATCACCAGCGTGTTCAGACACAACCGTCACACCTAAAATTTTGTCTTTGCCTTTAGGCGTAATAACCTTGATAAAACCTTTAGTAGCACTGTCTGTAATCGCGCGATCGAGTTCTTCAAAATCAAAACGTGTAATTTCATAATCAATACCTTTGTCTATCGCGTCTTGTTCATTAAGACCAACACGAGCAACTTCAGGATCTATAAACGTTGTCCAAGGAATGACTCGGTAATCTACTTTGAATTTTTTAAGGTTGCCAAATAACCCATTAACTGCAGCGTACCAACCTTGATGTGCTGCCACGTGAGTAAATTGATAAGGACCAACAATATCACCAGCGGCGAAAATATTAGGATAAAGCGTTTCTAAATATTCGTTAGTCACGACAGTACGGTTCGTTTCTATCCCTAATTCTTCTAAGCCATAACCTTCAAGACGAGCACTTCGGCCAACAGCACATAACAGTTCGTCATATTCAATTTCAACTTCTTGATCCGACTTTTTATCTTCAGAAAGGCGCTTAACAATAATGAATTTTTTGCCGTCACGCGCTTCACAACGTAATGCTTGATGCGATGTTAAAATATTAACACCACTGTCAGTTAATGATTCATGAGCAAAAGTAGATACCTCAATATCCTCTTTAACCATGATGCGCTCGCTCATTTCAATTTGTGTTACGTTAGAACCTAAACGTGCAAAACTTTGTGCTAACTCACTACCAATTGGACCACCACCAAGAACAACAAGTTTCTTAGGTGCTTCATCTAATTCTGCAAATTTATTCCACAGAGTATCACTCGTTACATAACCTGTTTCTTCAATACCCGGTAATGGTGGAACAAATGGACGTGCTCCTGTTGCAATAACAATAGTTCGCGCTGTTAATGTTTGCGTACCGCCATCATTAAGTTTGATTTCTACAGTCCACGGGTCGATTAATTTACCGTAACCTTTAACGACATCAACACCTAAATCAGTATAACGTTCTACACTATCGTGCGGCGCCACTTCAGCAATCACCTTGTGAACTCGTGACATTACTTTTTTGAATGAGAATTGTGGTGTTGCATTTTCAAGACCGTAATGTTCGCCGTTACGAATTTGTTCAGCAATTTTTGCACTTTTAATAACTGCTTTACTAGGTACACAACCATAATTTAAACAATCGCCACCCATTTCTCCGGCTTCAATTAACGTGACTTTAGCTTTTACAGCTGCCGCAATATAACTTGTTACTAAACCGCCAGCACCAGCACCAATAACAATCATGTTGCGATCAAACGATTTTGGCTTAGTGTAGCCTTTATAAATTCTGCGCTTTTTAAACATATTTAAAATACCTTTAGCAACAAGTGGGAAAAAGCCAAGTAGCACAAATGATAATATTAAGTTGAATGATAAAATACCAGCCAAGCTATCAATTTGAGCCAATTGTGTACCAGCATTAACAAATACAAAAGTACCAGCTAACATACCAAGTTGACTCACCCAGTAATAAGTCCATGACTTAATCGATGTAACGCCCATTAATAAATTAATTAAAAAGAACGGAAATACAGGTACTAAACGTAGAGTGAATAAATAAAAGCCACCTTCTTTAGCAACACCTTCATCAATCGCGGCAAGACGCTCAGGAAAACGTTGTTTAATCGTGTCACGTAAGAAGTAACGAGAAACTAAAAATGCTAATGTCGCACCAATAGTTGATGCAAACGAAGCAACTAGCAATCCTTCAAAGAGCCCAAATAAAGCCCCTGCTGCTAAGGTTAAAATCGCGGCACCAGGTAATGAAAGCGCCGTGACTAAAACATACAATAGAAAGAAACCACCAATAACAAGCAGCGGCGATTGGATTTTCCATTGCGTAAATTGCTCCATCGACCCTTTTAAGCCATCAAGTGTTAATAATTGATGT
>CALJMY010000076.1 GCA_937981905.1 uncultured Enterobacterales bacterium | reverse complement strand
TATATGAGATATAAACAGACTCGAACGGACTAAAATCTTCTCTTGAATCTTCAAAACGAGACACTAATATTTCGTTATCAAATACTACAACATCAGAAGACAAGCCATCATTTGTAAAATTACAAACAACTTCTTCAGTTAACCAATCACTTGTATATTTAGTTAAAAATTTATCAAACAATACGTAAGTATCAGTATTATCAATAAAAAAAGCTTGAGGCCAGTCAGGTAAGGTAATTGTGTTAATAACACTATTATCTACGGCTGAATAAACAGTGACTTCTTTGTTATTTTTTTCATAAAAATAAATGTTGTTATCGTTTGCGTAGATAGACGAACAAAAAGTGAGCATTAGAGATAGTAATAATACTTTTACTGAACTAAGTGTTCTAGTTATTGATTTGAAGAGCTTCAAGATCGGTCCTTAATAAGTAAGCTTTTATTTAAATTTCGTCTGCATCATAAGGTAAATGTGCAAAAATATCGAATGAAAACTTACATATCTTTACATTGTTACTGATAACTAATAGTCATATTTTATCTATTATTGTTATGTAAAATTTGAGAATGTAAAAGCTATTAAACATGTTTAGTTGATGTTTAGTTGATGTTTAGTTGATGAGCAGGTTGTCTATCGGTTGACACTATAACGACCGGGCTTATGATTTATAACCAGTATCAAATTATAAGAAATCGCACCAACAATTGATAAAGCGATGGCATGCCAATCAACAATAAAAATGGCAAGAATTAGTACCATACAATCCACAGCCATTTGAAACTTCCCAATGGATACTCCGTGTTTTTTAGATAAGTATTGCGCAAGAATATTTAAACCACCTAAACTTGCTTGGTGTCTTAATAATCCGAGTAAGCCAGCCCCTACTAATAACCCACCAATGAATGCGGCATATAAAGGGTCTAATAATTGAAATTGCATAAACAGCGATGCATATTCAACGAAAACAGATAGTAAAAGGACAGAAATAAAGGTCTTTAAAGTAAACGCTAAGCCTAATTCTCGATATGACAAATAATAAAATGGTAAATTAATAACAAAGAACACTTCACTAAATGAAAATATCGTCGCGTATTGTCCTAAAAATGCTAAGCCGGATGTTCCACCAATAAGTAAGCCTGTTGATTTAAAGAATACTACGCCAAGTGCAGCTAAAAGGGTGCCGATGAGTATGCCTTGAGCATCTTCGAATAAGGAATGTTGAGATGTAATTGTTGACATAAAAATCTTAATAAATATGCTTTTTTAAAAGAAAAGTAAGGTACTTTAAAATTAACGTTCAGCTGTTTAAGAAGAAATTATCATATTATTTTCGTTATAGATAAACAATGGATTAGCCGATGAATCGTGCATAGTTTAAGTAACCAAATGTGTGTAAATCTAAGAGATACAATGTGAGAACATCGTGTTTTCAATTACTAATTAGGACAACTAATACCACCTTAAATCAAGTCATGTGTTATTTAATGGGCTTATTTACTTTTATTTAAAAGACTATTAACACAGTTTTACAAAAAGAAGCTTATTGCGCTAGTAAACTAAAGATCATGTCTAGTATTATACGACGATGCAATTTAAGAATTACAATCAATCAGACAAAGTAAACAAAGCGAACCACAATCACTTGCTTACGACAATGGAGATAAAATCATGATTACATTTACCCTCAACGGTAAAATTCGTGAATTTGCGGGAGATCCTACTACCCCCGTACTTTGGTATTTACGAGATGAAGTGCAATTAACTGGGCCTAAGTTCGGATGTGGCATGGGACAATGTGGTGCTTGTACTATTCACCTTAACGGTGTTGCTCAGCGCTCGTGCATACTTCCTATTGCGGCAATTTCAGGTAGTAAAATAACGACCATTGAAGGCTTAAGTGATGATGGTGAACATGCTGTACAGCAAGCTTGGATTGAGCATAAAGTTCCTCAATGTGGTTTCTGCCAATGTGGTCAAATGATGCAAGCTGCGAGTTTACTGGCAAGTAATCCGACACCCAGTGATGACGAAATTGTTCAAAGCATGTCAGGAAATATTTGCCGATGTGGTACTTATCCTCGTATTCATAAAGCGATCAAGTCTGCATCTAAAGTAATGGCAAGTGTTGGCTATTATGTTCCTGAGAAAACAGGAGAAGAAGCATGAGTAAGTATTTTGATTTAACCCGCCGTAACTTTTTAAAATCAAGTGCTGCAGTCGGCGCATTAGTGCTTGGTACGTGTTTCGCTGGCGCCGCTCCTCGAATGATGGCAGGTGTTTTGACAAAACCATCAGAATCATCAAAAGAAGCTAATTTATTTGTTGCTTTACGCCCTGATGGCATTGTTGAAATTACTTGTCATCGTTCTGAAATGGGTCAACAAATTCGTACTGCGATCGCACAAATTGTTGCCGATGAAATGGAAGCTTCTTGGGATAAAGTAGTTGTTATTCAAGCTAAAGGTGACCTTAAGTACGGCGATCAAAACACCGATGGATCACGCAGTATTCGTTACAATATGCAACGTTTACGCGAAATGGGCGCAAGTGTTCGTCATATGATGAGACAAGCGGCTGCAACACGCTGGAACGTGTCTTTAGATGAATGTTCAGCAGAGCAACACATTGTTACTCATAGTTCAGGAAAGACGCTAACGTATGCAGAATTGGTTAGTGATGCTTTAAACATTACACCGCCAGAAACAGATAAAATTCCACTTAAAAAACGTAGTGAGTGGCGTTACATTAATACTGCTATGGCACATATCGATTTAAAAGATATTGTGACAGGCAAAGCAACATTTGCTGCTGATGTGTTAGAACCTAATGCACATATCGCAATGATTATTCGTCCTCCTGTTGTCGGCGGCAAAGTCAAAAGTTTTGATGCCAAGGCAGCTAAAGCGATAGACGGTGTAATAGACGTTATTGAAATTCCAGCACCTAAGGGCGCACCTGTATTTCAGCCTAAAGGTGGCATTGCCATTGTGGCGAAAAATACGTGGGCAGCTATGAAAGGTCGCCGCGCTCTATCAATAACTTGGGACGATGGTAAAAACGGCGATTATAATTCAGAAGCATTTAAAGCTAGCTTGCTTGCTACAGTGGCTACGCCGCAAAAATCAGTCCGTGAAATCGGCGATGCTGTAAATACTCTGGCTAAAGCTAATGACAAATTAGTGGCCGATTACTATGCACCGCATTTAGCTCAAGCTCCAATGGAACCACCTTGTGCAACAGCAATGTATTACAAAGATCGTGTAGACGTTTGGGCAGCAACTCAAAATCCTCAAGCCGATATGGAAACTGTAGGCAGCATGGTTGGCATGGCAAAAGAGAAAATCAATGTTCATGTTACTTTACTAGGTGGCGGATTTGGACGAAAGTCTAAACCAGATTTCTCAGCAGAAGCTGCTTACATTTCGATGAAAACAGGACACGCTATTCGTGTTCAATGGACGCGTGAAGACGATATACAACATGCTTTCTACCATGCTGTTTCAGCACAACATATTGAGGCGTCATTTGATAAAAATGGTGCTATAGATGCATATTTACATCGCACCGCATTTTCGCCTTTGGCATCTACTTTTATACAAGATACAACGCGACCTTTAAGTGCTGAATTACGTTTAGGATTTACCGATAATCCTATTAACACGCCTAACATGAAATTAGAAAACGGTGCAGCGCCTGCTAAAACAAGAGTGGGTTGGATGCGTTCGGTATCTAATGTTTTTCATGCGTTTGCTATTCAGTCATTTATTGCTGAAGCAGCACACAAAGCAGGGCGTGATCAAAAAGACTATTTGCTAGAAACCATAGGTCCTGATCGCATTGTTGATGTAACTGAAGAAAAAGCTGACTATGATAATTACGGCGGCGATAAAGCTGTTTATCCTCTAGATATTAGCAGACTACGTCATGTTATTGAGAAAGCTGCCGAGATGAGTGGATGGGGCCGAAAGCTTCCTAAAGGCAGAGGTTTAGGAATAGCTGCACATCGTAGCTTCTTAACTTACGTTGCTACTGTGGTAGAAGTTGAAGTGTCAAACAGCGGTGACTTAAAAATTATTAAGTCGTGGGCAAGTATTGATGCTGGCACAGTTGTTAATACCGATACAGTTAAAAACCAAGTACAAGGTGGTTCTATTTATGGACTCACTGCTGCCATTAGTGAAGGTATTACTTTCGATAAAGGTCGTGTACAACAAAGTAATTTTCATGATTACCGCGTTCCTCGTATGAGTGATTGTCCACTTGAAATAGAAGTCGAAGTTGTTCAAAGTGATGCTGCTCCTGCCGGTGTTGGTGAGCCTCCGACGCCTGTTTATGCGCCTGCACTATGTAATGCTATTTTTGCGGCATGTGGCAAACGTATTAGACAGTTGCCGATTGGCGATCAGTTAAGAACTTAAGATGTTTAGTTAAAATCTATTTGTATAATCACCTATGAGCTAGCGTAAAGTTTGTAGGTGATCTATACCTATTCCTAATGTCTTATTTTATTTATCCATTCATATATTTACGAGCAATCACAAACCATGCAATTCGCTAATACCCTTGATACTCACGATGTACTTTCTGCTTGGAAGAATCACAACAATAATGAGCATAACCCCAAAAGCACATGGGCGATGGCTGTTATTGTTGAATGCCAAGGACACAGTTATCGTAAGCGCGGCTCATTCTCGCTTATTAACGAAGATGGTGAACAGCTAGGAGTATTAAGCGGCGGGTGTCTTGAAGCTGATATACGATTAATGGCAAGGAAATGTATTTCTTTAAATAAAGTACTGACCAAAGAATATGATGGTAGAGATGAAACTGATGCTTCATATCAAATGGGGTGTGGCGGCATTGTATGGATTAAGTTTATCCCACTTAACGATACCAATAATCATTTAAATCTAAGTGAAGTACTTAAATGTTTAGAGCAACGAGAAGTTGTACGTTTGGGTTTAGATTACGATAACCTTCCAGAAAATTATCAAGATAATCCTAAAAGTAATCCTCAAAATAGCCAATTAATAGATATTCGTAGTTATGTTAATAGTAGCCACAAGGCGCAACTGACTATTGAAATAGTGCCTAAAATTCATTTGCTCATTTGTGGTGGTGGTAAAGATGCCGCGCCCGTATGTCAATTTGCCAAGCAACTTGGTTGGCAGGTTTCTGTTTGGGATCCTAGAGCTGCTTATGCCAATGACAAAGATTTTGTTAATGCAGATACCATTTTGAAGGAATCTCACTCTGTATTATCTGACTATGCGGCTGCGCAAAAAGTTAATTTTACTGTGCTCATGTCACACAATGTAACGTTAGACGCACAAGCATTAAATGCATTAGCTCACTCAGCCATTAATCATATCGCCTTGTTAGGTCCTAAAAAACGATTTGAAGATGTAGTGGCTGCTTGTGGAGTAGACAAGTCTACGATTAAGCCCGTTTTATCTGGACCGGCTGGGCTAGATATAGGAGGGGATTTACCTACTAGTATCGCATTATCTATTGTTGCTAAATTTCATGGAATTGCCTTCAACAAAATTTAGTTAGATGATTTGAGCGTTCAGTTGTTCTACTGTATCGATATCAAGTTCGGCATTAGGTAACAAAATAGCATTAACGTTAGGTGCCGATTTAATTAAACTTCTTGCTCCTTTGTCATCTTGTAAATTGAGTAGTTTTGAGAAATATTCTCTAGGGAATATTGCAGGAACGCCTTGATGATCAGCATATTGGGCACAAGTAATACGAGATGTTTCTTGCTGCCAACAGTTTATTAATGATTGAATATCTTTTGGCGTTATGTATATTTGATCGACAGTTACAAACATTATACCTACGCTATTTTTAGAGCAGTGAGTAACCGCTGTTTTAATCGAACTCGACATGCCTTTTTGCCAATCTTGATTAAAAACCACGTATTGATCTTTTGATATATTCGTTAGGTGTTGATGAATAACAGGGTGATGTGCGCCCGTAATAATTAAAATTTCACTGTTGATTGTATTCGCTATTGTTTCCGACATTATTTCCGGTACTGTTTCCAATAAAGTAATGCTTCTTTCAATTAACGTTTTTCCTTGATAGCTGGCTAGCTGCTTAGGCGATCCAAAACGCGAAGCTTGTCCTGCTGCAAGTAAAGCAATCGTAAGCTTAGGTTGTTTTTTCTCAATGGTATTCACGGTGTGTAATTCCAAGTGATATGTACTCGATGTTTGTATTTTGAGTTGTTTATTCTTGGTTATCAATAAAAAGCGCTCTGATAATTTTCATTATAGAGCGCTTTCCTTAATTATGAACTGGCGTCATAAAACACATGACATCATGCCATTTAATATTTAGCTGCTTCATCTTCTTTTGGTAAACTTTTCTTTATGAAGTCTCTAATATCTTGATTAGATTGTCGTAAATCTTCGTGGCGTAAATACATCATATGACCGCTTTCATAGCCTTTAAACGATAAACGTTCTTTCATTTGGCCACTAGGATCTAATTGCCACATGGTATATTTAGCATCAAAGTAATTGGTGGCGCCGTCAAAGTAACCAGATTGAATCATCACGTTTAAGTATGGGTTTTCAGCCATCGCTAAACGCAAGTCTTCACCGGCAGTATTTCCGCTTCTATCCCAAGGATGAACATTACCAAACATGTTGTAACGCAAGTCGGTTGTATATTCTAATTCTTCACGTAGATAACTATTTATTGCTGGGGTGAAGCTGTGCAGCCACGAACTTAGTTCAGCATTGTAATCTGGTCTTGAACCAACCACTTTTTTATCAATGCCTAAATAGCGAGAATCTAAACGACCAATCGTTTGTTTTCTATCGCGAAGTAACTCTTTCCAAAAATAACGAGTGCTAACATCTAGATTACTATTAATGACCGCGTCGAGGGACAAGCCTGAATATAAGGCGACTTGATTAGCAATGCGTTGCTTATGTTTTGACGCAATGAAACCACCTTGTGCTAATGCTGGTAAGTATTCATTTAAAGTAAACGCTTCAACTTCTTTAAGTAAATCAGCTAATGGTTTTTTCTGTAAATCTGGTGTTAACGCTTTATGATACCAAGCAGCAGCTGCAAAGTAAGGTAGGCGATTTGCTGATTTAACAGGGCCTTCGCGTTTAATACCAATATCTGTTGGAGAGACTAAAATTGTACCGTTGATGTACATCCATTGGCGTGACTGAAGTTCTTTAGTTAAACCCGCAACACGAGTTGTACCGTAACTCTCACCGATTAAGAATTTAGGTGAACGCCATCGTTCATTACGAGTAACAAAGGTATTAACCCAATCCGCGAGGTATTTAATATCGGCATTAACGCCAAAAAACATTTTTTTCAGTTCTTCTTTTGATGGCATTTTTCCATCTTTTTTCGGTAATGCTCTTGAATAACCTGTATTAACTGGATTAACAAAAACTATATCGGCAGTGTCTAATATTGAATATGGATTAGTTTTCACGCCATAAGGTTGTAGTGGATATCCTTCAGCGTCAACATTAATAACGCGTGGTCCGGTGTAAGCAATGTGCATCCATACCGATGCTGATCCTGGCCCGCCATTAAATGAAATAATTAATGGTCTTTTAGTATTGTCTTTAATATCACTTCGTTGATAGTAGGTATAAAACAAACTTGCTGTGGGTGTTCCATCTTCATCCCATACTGGTTGCGTACCAGTAGTCGCAGTATATTTTATTTTTTTACCATTAATTTTAGTACTATGTTTAGTGGTGTTTTTAGAATCTATTAAGAGTTTTCTTTCATGTGCTTCAAGCGTTTGGCTTGGCTTATCTGCGGCTAATGCGTCCGAGGATACGACAGTAGCGTTTAATAAAGTAAGTGTCGCCAATAGGGTGATTTTTACTGTTGAATTAAAGATAATAAAACTTCCAATGCGTTTAATGAATAACTTTAGTATAAATACTTTACCGTTCAAATAAAGACCATAGATAATAAAAGATAACTTTATTAACAAGTAGTTACAATTAACTCTATTTGATCGTTAACGATCATTTGTTTATGTTTATTTGGTTTCGCTTTCCCTATATTACAGATAACAGGGAATTTCTATATTTTATTAATTACTTAATTAGGTAATCTTTACTCATTTAATCTGGTAAATTAAACTGCACTTATTACGCGAATTTAGAAATAAAACCCTTTTAGATAAACAATTTAATTATCCCATTAGTAGGATTGTATGGGCTTTAAAAATGGAGTTAGTATGAAACGTATAATCTTAGCCATGTCGATGTTTGTATTCTCAGGTAATTATTTGGCGGCAGAGCCGATGAATCAATATTCGATGGAAAAAATAGTTAAAGAAATGGCGATAGAATCAAAAGGAGAAAAGGGTGTTGTTGAGTTTAACTTTAATAATATTCGTATGTATTTAATCTCCGATGTTAAACACAATCGTATGAGAATTCTTGCTCCTGTTGAAGAATATAAAAACTTAAGCGCTGAACATCGAACAGCAGTTCTTAACTCAAATTTCCATTTATCACTTGATGCTCGATATGCTGTAAGCAATGATATTTTATATTCAGTTTATGTCCATCCACTTGCCCAATTGAACGATGAGCAAGTCAGATCAGCGGTTAAGCAAGTCGCCAATTTAGCATTATCGTTTGGTAATCAATATACTAGTGGTGTTTTAAATTATGGTGGTAACAAGAAAAGTAATAGTACAAACCATAAAGAAGATCAAAGAAATGAAAAATTAGATGTTGAATTATTGCCTCAAATTTAATTTTTTATAACTAATAAAATCATTGCCGTTTGCTTGTCTTATTTGCACAAAAAGTAATAGACCAGCAAACAATGTCTTTCTGGGTTAGCCATTGCGTTCATAATTTAATCTACGTTATTAAAAGTTACATATTTCTATACAATATTGCTGTAGGTATAAGTTGTAATGTTATAACATAATAGGTTCTGGTTGGTGTGTGTGTTAAGCAAATAGAATGGTGTAATGGGTATGATGAATAAAGTTGATTGTGTTATTAACGTACATGATCTTTGTGTTGAGATAAAAAATAACGTTATATTAAAAAATCTTAATTTCAAGATTAATCGTGGCGAAATTTATGCGCTTTTAGGTGGCAATGGCGCAGGAAAATCAACAACATTAAAAACGCTTTTAGGCTTTAATAAACC